>DASYXE010000346.1:0-1683 GCA_035935375.1 Gemmatimonadaceae bacterium
TGGCGCTCGCGTGGCGCAACGCGTTGCCGATCGACTCTTGCGCCACGCGATAGAGTATCGCGGCGCTGTCCGCTGGCAGTCGCTTGACGGTAGATTCGGCGAAGTCCGTCACGTCGACACTCACTGCGGGCCCGATGTCCACGGCCACGCTTCGGGCGAGCTCGCGTAGTGCGCTGGCGAGACCCAAATCATTGAGAATCTGCGGATAGACAGCCTGCGAGAGCATCCGCACGTCCTGGAGAATGGCGTTCGTCGCTTCGCGCACGGCCACCAATCGCGCGGTGAGCTCCGGATCGTTGCTCATCCGTTCGGCGGCACTCAGTTGGTAGGAGATTCCTGCGATCGACTGCGCCGTAGAGTCGTGAAGCTCGATGGCGAGTGCGGCACGCTCGCGATCGCCGGCCCGAATCGTTTGCGCGGCGAGCTCTCGGATGCGCGCGCGCTCGGCCATCAGACGGTCCAGAAGAAGATTGAAGGTACTGCTCACTCGCTGGAGCTCGGAGTCCGCGACGAGCGAGCCTGGGACACGCGCGTCGAGATCGCCGTGGGAGACGCGCTGGGCGGTCACGTTCAGGTCGTGCAGGGGGCCGAGTGCGAGTTTCACGAGCGCGACGTTGACGGCAATGCCCACGACAAGTGCGACACCAGCGATCGCCGGCGCGGTCCAGGCCACGGGTCCGCGATACGCGCCACGAAATCCGCCGAGCGCGACGAGCAAGAGCAGCGCGTTGGCGCCCGCCAGTTTTGCGGCGAGGGGCAGGCGCAGCAAGCGCCTAACGATGCGCGTCGCGCGGCCGGTCACGGCTTCTTCGGCGCGGCGGCCTTGTGATGTTGCGCCGGATCGGGCGACCCTGCGGTGCCGGCCGTGCTTGCGCACCGCCCCGTGATCTCGGAGGCGGAGAGGCGGAACAACACCGTACGAAACGGCGTCGGATCATCCTCGGTCAGCGTTTCCGGGTGGATGCTGCGGAGCAGCGCGAGGCCAGCCTCCGCGTCGCGCTGCGACTCTTGCGACGCGTTCGACGTCAACCAATACACGGTGCCGTGCACCACCACGCTGCGCCAGTCCAGCGGGCCGTCCACCTCATCCACCTCGAACGCGACCCAGCGATGATGGCTGAGCGTCGCGAGCTTGTTCCCTGGTGACGTACGAGCATAGATCCACCCGCCGTGGTACACGTAATGGATCGGCTCGATGTCGACGCGATCGTGGAAGGTATACGCGATGCGCCCAACGTGGTTGCGCGCCAAAATCGCTTGACTCTCCGTGGTGTCCAACGCTCGAAGGCTCGGTGGCGCATCGTACGACATTGTTCCTCCAGGCCCGTGTCCTGCCCCGTGCGTCCTACGATAGCGCGCCGCTCCGCAATGGCTGTCGGGAATCACCCGACAAGGCGTCGTCCAGGGTACGGGCGCGCGACACCGGTTTATCCGGCATCCCGGCCACGCTCGAGTTGCCTCGCCGGCGCCTTGCCCATTCGGCTTGCGCGCAACGCATTGAAGATGACCGCGATGTCGATGATTTCCTGGAGTACGGCGCCCATGGTCGGTGCGATGAGGCCTAACGAGGCAAGCACCATGGCGACCCCGCTCAAACCGAGGCCCGCCCGGATACTCTGCCTTGTGATGCGCATGGTGCGCCTGCCGATACGGATGACCTCGGGCACGCAACGCAGGTCGTCG
>DASYXE010000347.1:0-4638 GCA_035935375.1 Gemmatimonadaceae bacterium
ATTTGTGGACAGGCCGTCGTGCTCGAGATCGCGTGCCAGCATCGCGCGATGAAAGCGGAGCTCGTCGTCCAGGTCGCGTGCGAGCGCCTCGCTCCGGCCGAGCGTTCGGATGCGATACAGCAGCGTCCGGACGCGGGTAACCAACGCGAGCATGGCTCAGGACTCCGTCGCGCGCATGACGCGGGTGATGGCGAGCATGGCGCGTTCGAAGGCCGATGATTCGACGCCGAGTTGCTTGCGGCCCGCGGCCGTGAGGCGATAGTAGCGCGCGCGGCGCTTGGTGGGTGTCTGCTTCCATTCGGCGGCCGCCCATCCTTTGGCGAGGATGCGTTGGAGCGCGGGATAGAGCGACCCTTCCTCCACCGTGAGTACCTGATCGGAGAGGCGGTGGATGTGTTGCGCGATGCCGTAGCCGTGGAGGGGGCCGAGGCTCAGCGTCTTCAAGATCAACATCTCGAGGGTGCCGGGGACGAGCTCGCCGGTCGCGGCCATATATATAGACGCCCTATGGGTTGGTCGCCTGATGATAGCGCCGCCGTGCGGCGCCGTCAAGGGCGGCAGCTCCGGCGGTCCGCCGCCGGCGGCCCGGGCTTGCGCGGCCGCCGGCGCCGGCATATATCGATAATCGAGAGGTGACCACTCGAATACCGATATATCCGAGCCCGAGATGCCGCTGCCCGACAAGACCGACCTCCTGCACGGCTCGCTCGACCTGATCGTGCTCCGCACGCTGAGCGTGCAGCCCATGCACGGGTACGCCATCACCCAGCACGTGGCGCGGCTCACCGACGGCGTGCTCAGCGCCGATCCGGGATCCCTCTATCCCGCGCTCGAGCGCTTGAAGCGCAACGGGTGGATCACCGCCAAGTGGCAGCAGTCTCCGACCGGCCGGCGCGCGCGCTACTACTCGATCACGCGCTCCGGCCTCAAGCAACTCGGCCGCGAGACGAACGAGTTCGAGCGGTTTGTCGACGCGATGCGCCGGGTGCTGCGCGCGACGTCGTGAGGTGCAGCAGAAACTATGATAGCGGAGATGAGGAATGGGGAAGCGCTCGCTGGCGCTCGCTTGGGGAAGCGCTCCGCTGGGGGAAGCGCTGCGCTGAGGGAAGCGGCGGCGACGCCGCCTGAGGGGGTGGAAGGACATCAGTTGTCTCTGGGTGGAGAGTGCCGGATCGATGGGGCTCGCGCGTGGCACTCACGTCGCGCAGACCATTGATGTTGTTCCACTCCCTCAGGCGGCGTAGCCCGCCGCTTCCCTCAGCGCAGCGCTTCCCCCAGCGGAGCGCTTCCCCAAGCGAGTGCCAGCGAGCGCTTCCCCATTCCCAGACTGCGATCAGAACCTCGGACGCGGTCTACTAGGACGGGCGATGTCCTTCTTCGATGCAATGCGCTATCGGTGGCGCGCGGCGTTTCGCCGCGCCGACCTCGATCGCGACCTGGAGGAGGAGCTCCGGCACTACGGCGAGCTCGATCATGCCCAACGGACGCGCGACGCCGTGGCGCGACCGAGCCACGATCGAGCACCTCGGCGCGCCGTGAGCGTGACGTCGCTCCGCGATGAGCTGCGCGGGATGTCGAGACTCGGCTCGGCGCTCGACCAGACCGCCCAGGATGCCCGCTATGCGGTTCGCACGCTTCGCACGACGCCCGTCTTCGCCATCGTCGCGATCCTCACCCTTGCGTTAGGCGTGGGCGCGAATGCAACGATCTTCGGCATCGTCGACGCGGTGGCGTTGAAGCCGTTGCCGTTCCCGCAGCCGGAGCAGCTCGTCCGAATCTTCTCGACCCGCAACGGGCTCGTCGTGGGAAGCCCATCGCCGTGGGATGTCGAGGATGTCGCACACGCGGCCCGCTCGTTCCAGCACCTCGTCCCCTACGACGAGTGGCGCAAGACGGTCCGCCTCGGCGACGGACCGGCGGCCCCGGAAGAAATGCTCGTGGGACTCGTCTCGACCGACTACTTCAGGACGTTGGGCATCTCGCCCATCGTCGGCCGTCTGTTCACCTCCGATGAGGAGCACCGGGGACGCAACTTCGTTGCCGTGATCAGTGCGGGACTCTGGCGGCAGCGATACGGCGCGCGTCCGGACGTGCTGGGCCGAACCATCCGCATCAACGACGAGCCATACGCGATCGTCGGCGTGGTTCCCGATCTGGACCTGGCATGGGTGAACGCCCGCCGCCTCACGGCGCGCGTCTGGACGCCGTGGGGGCTGACGCCGTCCCAACCGGTCGACGCGTCGCGCGGCGCCACCGGCGAAGACGCGATCGCGCGTCTGCGGCCCGGCGTCTCGCTCGAGCAGGCGCGCGCCGACGTGGCGCAGCTCGCGAGGCGACTCGGCGAGACGTATCCCTCGGACCGGCCGTATGGCCTCACGGTTGCGCCGCTGGTCGAATCCCGCGTGGGTACGCTTGCGCCGCTGTTAGGCATACTCGGGGGTGCCGTGGCGCTGGTTCTGCTCATCGCGTGCACGAATCTCGCGAGCCTCTTGCACGCGCGCAACGCGGCGCGCCAGCGCGAGATGCTCGTGCGTACGGCGCTCGGCGCGAGCCGAAGCCGCGTCGCGCGACAGCTGCTTGTCGAAACGATGGTCCTCGCCGGATTCGGCGGGGCCGCCGGGTTCCTTCTTGCAGCGGCCGGTTGCGCCGCGGTGTCGAGGTGGCATCCGTCGCAGTACCCGCAGCTGTCCGGCCTCCGTGTGAATGGTGCAGTACTCGCGTTCGCGCTCGGCATCTCACTCGCCACATCCATCGTTTTCGGCGCCTGGCCGGCGCTATCCACGTCGCGCGTCGATCTCGCGGAGCGCTTGCGGGCGGGTGGTCGGACAGGAACCGCGTCGCGTACGCAGCGGCGCGTGCGCTCGGCGCTCGTGATCGTTCAGATCGCGCTGGCCCTCGTGCTGGCGGCTTCGACGGCGATCCTCACGCAGAGTGTGGCGCGTCTCACGCATCAGCACCTGGGATTCGTGCCCGACCATCTGTTCAAGGCACACGTGTACATCTCGCCGGCGCGATATCCGACGTCGGCTGCGGTCGCACGATTCGCCGACGCCCTCGGCAACGAGATCCGCGGCATGTCGGGAGTCGGTGCAGCGACCGTGACGATGGGATACCCGCCGGCGGCCGCGCGCTGGCTACAGCCGGTGGCGATCGAGGGACACGCGCCCGAGCGCCTCGCGGATCGGCCGACCGTGTTCTTCTCGGTCGCCGACGAGTGGTACCTCAGGACATACCACACGCGTCTGATTCGCGGGCGCGATTTTCGGAGCACCGACGTGGCGGGCGGCACCGCGGTCGCGATCGTCAGCGAGTCCTTCGTCCGTCGCTATCTGGCCGACCGCGACCCGATCGGTGCGCGGATGACCTTGGGCAACCCGATCGTCCCCGTCGCGACGCCCACCCCGATCACGATTGTCGGCGTGTTCGAGGACGTCAAGAACGACGGCTTGTATAAGCCGGCGTATCCGCAAGCGGTGGGGTTGTATCGCCAACTGCCGGAATTCAGTTCGGAGTTCAAGGATATTGTCGCCCGCACGACCGGCGATCCGGCTGCGTTAGGCGGGTCGGTCCAACGCATGCTGCGCGCGATGGATCCCAACCTGGCGCTGGGCGAGGCCGCGACGATGACGGACGTGGTCGCGAGCGCAGCGGGCGGAACGACGTATGCGGCGCTCCTCATCGGCGCGTTCGCGCTGCTGGGCCTGGTGCTCGCCGCGATCGGGACGTACGGCGTGGTGTCGTACATGGTGGCTCAGCGGTCGGGCGAGATTGGGATCCGCACGGCGTTGGGCGCTCGACCATCCAACATCGTCCGCATGGTCGTGGGCAGCGGCTGCGCGCTCGGTGCAAGCGGTGCGATGCTTGGGCTGTTGGGTTCGGTGGCCGCTGCGCGCGTGCTCGCCGGGCAGGTGTTCGGGGTGTCGGCCGCTGATCCGACTACGCTGCTGGCCTCTGCGTCGGGTTTGGTGCTCGTTGCCGCCATTGCCAGCGCGATCCCCGCATGGCGTGCGCTCCACATCGATCCGGCAACCGCGCTGCACACTGACTAACGCTCGGCCAAGACCATTCGCCCGGTCCGATTGTCTGACCGTCATCTCGAGACGGAGACCAGACCATGGTGGTGTTCACTCGTGCGGATTTCCGAGCGGCAGCTCGCGGACTCATCCGTAGCCCGGCCGTCGCGCTGTCGGCCGTGGTGTGCCTCGGACTCGGACTCGGTGCGACGGCAGCGATCGCCGGCGCCATTCAGCGGGCCCTGCTCTCGCCGCTGCCGTTCCGGGCACCGGACCGACTCGGCGGATCTGCCGGCCGCCTCGTCGCGCTCGTGACGCGCGATGGACTGCGGATGATCGGCGGCGGCTTGCTGCTGGGACTCGCCGGCGGATGGGCGGTCACGCGTCTCCTCACGTTCATGTTGTACGGCGTGAGCCCGTTCGACGCGCCAACCTGGGTCGTCGCGTCGACGCTCATGGTGGCGACCGGCCTCGCGGCTACGCTCGTGCCGGCGCTCCGCGCCGCGCGGTGCGACCCCGTGATCGCGATGCGTGCCGACTGGTGAGGTGCAGCAGACAGTGGCGATGGGGAATAGGGAAGCGCTCGCTGTCGCTCGCTTGGGAAGCGCTGCGCTGAGGGAAGTGG
>DASYXE010000348.1:0-5065 GCA_035935375.1 Gemmatimonadaceae bacterium
GGATGTGCATCTTGCGATACACGCCGAGGAGCGTGCCGTCCGCATCGATCACGGCCGCCGAGTTGTGATAGAGACCCGGGCCGCGCTTCTCGAAGATCGGAACCACGATCACAAGGCCCAACTCGCGCGCCACGCCCTGCATCCGCTCCACCGTCGGTCCCGGGATCGGCTCCGCGAGGTCGAACCGCTCGGCGTCCGTCACCTTGCAGAAGTAGGGCGCGTTGAAGAGCTCCTGCAGGCAAACGATCTGCGCGCCGCGGGCTGCGGCCTCGCGAATGCCTCGTTCGGCAGCGTCGACAGTTTCCGCGGCGCTCGCCGCGACTGCCTGCTGCACCAGTCCCACCGTGAATCCAGGATTTGCCATGGGCGAAATGTAGAGAGCGAACCCTCCAACTACTCCTTGAGTCGCCGCAATGAACCGGCGATTGCTTCTAACGCTACCGCCGGTGTGAGCCGCGCGCGCTTCTCATCCGCCGGCGGACCGCACACCGCAATCACGACGTCCATCACGTTCGTGGCCGTGGGATCCGTGCGGAACAGCGCGCCGGCTGCATCGAGCGACGTGTATGAGTCGTGCGACGTCAGATCGCGCGCCGGATCCCGGCCCGCGCGCTGAATCGTGCGCCACGTCTCGCGCGTCACGATCGCGCCGGCTGCGTCGGTGTCGCCGTCACGACCATCGGTGCCCGCTGCGAGCAACGCCGCCGAGGACAGTCCTGCGGTTTCCGCGAGCTCGCGCGCGGCGGAGAGCGCGAGCTCCTGACATCGTCCGCCGCGACCGTGCGCGGCGCCAAGTGTGACGGTTGTCTCTCCCCCCCATATGAGACAGGTGCGTCCCGTTCTTCCGGATAGGGACGACGCGTCCTGATCGCAATAGCTTCCCAACGTCGCGATGAGCCGGCGGCCGACGACGGCCGCTTCTCCGGCAAGCGCGGCGCCGAGTACACGCGGCTCATAGCCGAATGCCCGGGCGCGCGCCTCGATTGCTTCGAGCGCGACACGATTGCTGGCGATGATGCGCCGTTCGACGTGAGCAAAGGCTGCGTCGCCGGCCTTCGGTGTCTCCAACGATGGATCACGCTCGGCGCCGCTGACGCTGCGCTTCATGGACAGTGGGAGCTCGTCCCACAGTCCGGCGCCGTCGAGCATCTGGTGAATGTGCGCGGCGGTGCTCGGATCGGGCACGCAGGGTCCCGATCCGATTGCCGCCAGGTCGTCTCCGATCACATCGGACACGATGTAATTGCGAACCCGTGCGGGAGCGAGCGCCACAGCCAATCGCCCCGCGCCCCATCGGGAGAAGCGCTTGCGAATGAGATTCATCTGCGCGATGTCGAGTCCGGAGCCCAACAGCCGCTCGTACAGCTGGAACAGCTCGTCGGGCCGCACGATCCCTTCCGGCGCAGCGGCGAGACTCGTGGCGCCGCCGGACAGCAGCACCCATACCTCGTCGCCTTCGCGCACGCGGCCGGCGACGAGTCCGATGCGCTCGGCCGCTTCGAGCGAGCGCTTGCCGGGCACGGGATGGTCACCCACGCGCACCTCGACGGCCGGATGCGGCGTCGTCTCCTCGTTAGGCGCGACGATGATGCCGCCCGCCGGGGTTCGATTCCATTCCGCGAGCACGGCGAGCGCCGCCTGGGCCATCGGATGCGCGGCTTTGCCGATGGCGATGACCCACACGCGTCGTCCACGTTCCTGGACGGGCACGCGCTCGAGCGCCGCGCGCAGCGACGTGCCCGGCGCCACGGCGTGGACGGCGGCCCAGTACAGCGCGGCGAGCGCGCTCTTCGCATCCCGCGGAACGTCGGCCACTGACGGGCGCTCCAGTGGTGTTTTCACGCCCTCAATGATCGCGCATTCGGCGGCGCGGCGCGAGTGCGCGCGCGCGTGGTCCGGGCGCGATCGCGCATCTCTCCTCAATCAGCGCGAGGACTGACTCATGCCCGGACGCAACGCCTTGTTCGTTCCCGGTCCAACGAACACGCCCGACCGGATCCTCCGCGCGATGCATCGGGCGATGGAAGATCATCGTTCGTCGTCGTTTCCCGGTCTCACGCGGCCCATTCTGTCCGACCTCCGGCGCGTGTTTCGCACGGAAGACGGCCAGTGCTTCGTGTTCCCAGCCACGGGCACGGGCATGTGGGAGGCCGCGCTCGCCAACACGCTGTCTCCAGGCGATCGCGTGCTCGCGTCGCGGTACGGCCAGTTCGGCCACCTGTTCATCGACTGCGCCCAACGACTGGGGCTTCGGGTCGATGTGCAAGACGAAGAGTGGGGGACGGGCGCGAATCCGGATCGAATCGAGGATGCGCTGCGCGCCGACACGCACCACGAGATCCAGGGAGTCCTCGTGGTGCACAACGAAACCGCGACCGGCGTCACGAGCGACATCGCCGCCGTGCGGCGCGCGATCGACGCGGCGCAGCACCCGGCCCTGCTGTACGTGGACACGGTGAGCGGTGTGGTGAGTCTGCCGTTCGAGATGGACGTCTGGGGCGTGGACGCGGCGATCACCGGATCGCAGAAGGGCTTCATGCTGCCGGCCGGACTGGGTCTGTTAGGCATGAGCCGGCGGGCGCTGGCCAGGCGCGAATCGGCGCGGTGCGCGCGGGTGTTCTTCGATCTGGGGGACATGATCGCGGCGAACGCGAGCGGCTATTTCCCGTACACGCCGTCGGTGCCGCTGCTCTACGGTCTCCGCGAATCGTTGGACATCATCTTCGGGGAGGGGCTCGACGCGATCCACGCGCGGCACCACCGCCTGGCCGAGGGGTGTCGAGCGGCGGTGCGCGCGTGGGGACTCTCGCTGTGCGCGCGGGGACCCACGTGGGCGTCGGACACGGTGAGCGCTGTGATGGTGCCGCCCGGCTTCGACGGCGCGGCCGTGATCGACGTGGCATACCGCCGCTACGATCTTGCGTTAGGCGCGGGCCTGAGCCGGCTGGCGGGCAAGCTGTTTCGCATTGGCCACCTGGGCGACCTCAACGAGGTGATGCTGCTGGGCGCGCTGGCCGGCGTGGAGCTCACCCTGCGCGACGTGGGCATTCCGGTTACGTTAGGCAGCGGCGTGGCCGCGGCGCAGGCGTCGTTCCGCGCCACCGCGGCGCCGCTGGCTCCGCCTGCCGGCGCCGGGTCGCCCGATGCGCAGCCCAAGGCCGCCTCGCCGTCGCGTGAGCGCGTGGCGGTGGTGCGATGAGCCACACCCGCGACGAACCGGCGCGCGTCCGCCTCCAGCGCAGCGAGCTGGCTGTGCCCGGGTCGCGTCCGGAGTTGTTCGAGAAGGCCGCAGACGGACCCGCGGACTATGTCTTCCTCGATCTCGAGGACGCCGTCGCGCCGTCCGATAAAGAACGCGCGCGGGACAACGTGATTGCCGCTCTCCTGGGTATCGACTGGCGCGGGCACGGGAAGACGGTCTCGGTGCGCATCAACGGTATCGACACGCACTACATGTATCGCGACCTGATCGAGGTGGTGGAGCGCGCGGGACACCGCATGGACACGATGCTCGTACCGAAGGTCGGCGTACCCGCCGATGTGTACCTGGTGGACGCGCTGCTGACGCAGATCGAGCGCGCGGTGCGCATCCCGCGCCGCATCGGAATCGAGGTGCTCATCGAAACGGCGTTAGGCATGTCCAACGTCGAAGCCATCGCGGCGTCGAGCGCGCGCTTGGAGGCAATGCACTTCGGCGTGGCCGATTACGCCGCGAGCGTGCGGGCGCGGACGACGAGCATCGGCGGCCTGACGCCCGAGTATCCGGGCGACCAGTGGCACTACGGCATCTCGCGCCTGGTCGTCGCGTGCCGCGCCCGCGGACTGCGCGCCATCGACGGGCCGTTCGGTGACTTCACGGACGCCGGCGGCTACGCCGCCGCCGCCCGGCGCGCCGCTGCGTTAGGCTGCGAGGGCAAGTGGGCCATCCATCCGGCCCAGATCGACGCGGCCAACGCGATCTTCACGCCGTCGGAGACCGAGGTCGGCCGGGCGCGCCGGATTCTCGACGCGATCGTCGAGGCCGAAGCCCACGGCCGCGGCGCCGCCCAACTGGACGGCAAAATGATCGACGCCGCGTCGGCCCGCATGGCGCAGAACATCGTCGCGCTCGCGGAATCGCTGGGGGGCCTCGGAGCCGGCGCACGCGTGCCGGGCTGATGGACCGTCGCGTCCGCGTCGAGGAAAGCGGACGCTCCACTCATTCATGCGCGGCGACGACCCCATGGACATTCACGAATACCAGGCCAAGGAGCTGCTCACCACCTTCGGCGTTCCGGTTCCGCGCGGCGGCGTGGCGTACACGGCGGAGCAGGCCATGTTTCGCGCCGAGGAAATCGGAGGCTCGCGGTGGGTGGTCAAGGCGCAGATCCATTCCGGCGCGCGCGGCCGCGCCGGCGGCGTGAAGGTGTGCGAGAGCGAGCACGACGTACGCGTGGCCGCCGGCGAGTTGTTAGGCAAGCGGTTGGTCACGCACCAGACGGGACCGGCGGGGAAGGTGGTGCATCGGTTGTACGTCGAAGAAGCCGTGACGATCGAGCGCGAAATCTACCTGGGCCTGGTCCTCGATCGGCGTGAGGAACGCATCTGCGTCGTCGCGGCGCCCGAAGGCGGCGTGGAGATCGAGGATATCGCACGCGACCGCGCCGACACCATCCTGCGTGAAGTGATCGAGCCGGCCGTCGGCATGCAGCCGTTCCAGGCACGCGAGCTCGCCTTCGGACTCGGCGTGCGTCCAGCGGAGGTGAACCAGGCCGTGAAGGCGATCATCGGCGCGTACAAGGCGTTTCGCGATCTCGATGCCACCATGGTCGAGATCAACCCGCTCGCCGTGTCCGTCGCCGGCACGGTGTTGGCACTGGATGCCAAGATGACGTTCGACGACAACGCGCTGTTCCGGCGGCCTAACGTGAGCGAGCTGCGCGACTACGCGGAAGAGGACCCGCGCGACGCCGAGGCGTCGAAGCACGGACTGAGCTACATCGCGCTCGACGGCGAGATCGGGTGCATCGTGAACGGCGCGGGGCTCGCCATGGCGACGATGGACATGATCAAGCACGCGGGCGGT
>DASYXE010000349.1:0-4393 GCA_035935375.1 Gemmatimonadaceae bacterium
GCGCTGATGCCCGACGCCGGCGGCGCGTACGTCTATATTCGCGAAGCGTTCGGCGCGCTGCCGGCGTTCCTGTACGGCTGGATGTCGCTCCTGCTCATCGCATCGGGCGCGATTGCCGCGGTCGCCGTGGGGTTCGCCGGCTACGTCGCCCACTTCGTGCCGCTCGACGCCGGCGCCCAGTTAGGCGTGGCGGGCGTCACCATCGCGGGGTTGGCGGTCGTGAACTACCTGGGGGTGAAGCCGGGCGCCGTCGTGCAGAACGTGATGACCGTCGCCAAGATCGTCGCGTTGGGCATCCTCATCCTCGGCGGCGTGTGGCTGTGGGGGCGCCTCGGCTCGCCGCCGCCGGTCCCGCACCCGCCCGCGCCCCGCGCGACCATTGTGGCCGGACTCGGCGCCGCGTTCGTCCCCGTGTTGTTCACCATCGGGGGCTGGCAGCAGATGAACATGGTCGCCGGTGAGATCCGCGACCCGGGCCGCAACATTCCGCGCGCGCTCGCTATCGGGATCGCCATTGTCGTCGTCTGTTACCTGGGTGCCAACGCCGCGTATCTGCGCGCGCTCGGCCGCGACGGACTCGCTGCGTCGACGGCCGTAGCCGCGGACACCGCGACGCGCATGTTCGGGACGTCCGGCGCGACCTTCATCGCGCTGGCCGCAATGGCCTCGATCTTCGGGTTCGTCAACGTCACCATTCTCGCCAATTCGCGCATCGTGTACGCCATGGCTCGTGACGGGTTGTTCATCGACGCGGCGGCGCGCGTGCATCCGCGCTTCGGCTCGCCGCACGTCGCGATCGTCGTGATGGCCGTGTGGTCCATCGCGCTCTTGCTGTTGAGCGGGGGAAACCTCGGCACCTTGTTGAGCGGCGTGGTGTTCGCGGATTGGATCTTCTTTGGTCTCGGTGCGGCGAGCGTGTTCGCGTTGCGGCGCTCGATGCCTGACGCATTGCGTCCGTACCGCGCGCTCGGCTACCCGGTGGTTCCGGCGTTTTTCGTGCTCGCGGCGGTGGCGGGCATCGTGAGCTCGTTCTACAAGTCGCTGCGCATGTCGCTGTTAGGCAGCGCGCTGGTCGCGCTCGGCATCATCGTGTTCGTGATGTTGCGGAGGCGGCGATGAGACGACCGCTTTGGGCGCTCGCGGCGGCGTGCGTCGTGCTGGGCTGCGAAGCCGAGGGCCAGCGCCTGCCGCAGGCGGCGCCGGCGCACACGGCGCGTGCGGCGCGGCAAGACTCCGCATACCGCGTGGTGGCCGTTCCCGACGGGGGACGGATCACCGGCCGCGTGCTGGTGCACGGCCACGTGAGGCGGGACAGCGTGCTCACCGCCGTGCCCGATACGGGGTGGTGCAAGACGTCGCGACGCGCGATGCTGGTCGAGGGGACCGGCGACCGCGTCGCCGGCGCCGTGGTGTGGCTGCAGGGTGTCCGCGCCGGCAAGCCGTTGCCGTCGCTGCGGCGATACGATCTCGCCACGCGACGCTGTGCGGCACGCCCGATGACGCAGGCCGCGATCGCGGGCGGCATGCTCGATGTGCAGAATCTGGATCCGATGCCGCACCGCACGCGATTCACGATGGCCGGCGCGACGCTCGACGTCGTCGATGAGAGCGACGCCGGCCAGGTGGTGCCAACCGCCGTCGTGATCGCGCACCCCGGGCTGGTCGCGGTGCGATGCGATATGCACGCCGCGACACACGCGTGGATTCGTGTGTTCGACCAGCCGTACTTCGCCGTGACGGCGCGCGACGGCAGCTTCACGATCGATTCGGTGCCGCCCGGCACCTACACGCTCGCGGTATGGCAGCCTTCGTTAGGCGAACAGGACACCACCATCCACATCGCCGCGCGACAAACTGCGAGCGCGACCGTCGCCTACACCATCGCGCCCTGACGTCGTCGCCGGGCGTCGCGCGTCAGGGTGTCGTCGCGGCTGGTTCGGGATACTGCACGCGGTACAATCGCGCGTACACGCCGCTGCCCGCCAACAACTCGGCGTGGGAGCCTTCTTCCACGATGCGGCCGCCGTCCAACACCAGCAGGCGATCCGCTCGGCGCACCGTGCTCAATCGGTGCGCGATGATGAGGGTCGAGCGTCCCGTCAGCAGCTCCTCCATTGCGCTGTTCACGAGGCGCTCGCTCTCGCTGTCGAGGCTCGACGTGGCCTCGTCGAGCAGCACGACCGCCGGGTCCTTGAGAAACACGCGCGCGATCGCGACGCGCTGACGCTGCCCTCCGGACAGCTTCATGCCGCGTTCGCCGACGCGGGTCTCGAGACCATCCGGAAGACGCTCGATGAACTCCCAGGCGTGCGCCGCCCGTGCCGCGGCGATCACGTCTGCGTCACTCGCATCCGGTCGCGCGTACGCGATGTTGTCGCGCACCGTACCGCTGAACAGGGACGGCTCCTGGGGTACCAGGCCCACCGCGCCGCGGAGGTCGAGCAGCGACAGGCGCCGGACGTCGATGCCATCCAGCGTCACCGTTCCGTTAGGCACGTCCCAGAAGCGCGTGATGAGCGACGCGACCGTCGTCTTGCCCGCGCCGGACGGACCCACCAGGGCGACCACTTCGCCCGGGGCGATGCGGAAGGACACGTCGTGCAGCACGGTCGGCAGATCGGGTCCGTACGCGAACGTCACGTGCTCGAACCGCACATCGCCGCGTACGGGGCGCGGCTGCGCGACCGGCGCCGGCGGGTCCAGCACGGTTGGCGCGGTGTCGAGCAATTCGAACACGCGATGCGCCGCACCCACCGCCTCCTGATAATTGCCGAACAGCGACGCCAGCGACCCGACCGCTGCCGCCACGAAAAAGGCATAGAACAGAAACTCGACTAACGCACCGGGCGTGAGTTCCCGCGCCAGCACGAGCCGGCCGCCCTGCCACAGCACGATCACCACGCCGCCGAACGCGCAGAACGTGATCACGCCGAAGAACGCACCGCGAATCTTCGCCCGTCTCACCGCGGCGACGACCACGTCGCGCAACTGCGTGCTGAAACGCCGCGCCTCGACGGCCTCGCGCGTGAAGCTCTGCACGGTGCGAATCTGGGCGAAGGCTTCGTCCGCGCTCCCCATCGCGTCGGCCACGCGATCCTGCACGCCGGTGCTCGCCTTCTTGAGCGCGCGCCCGAAGAGCCACGCCGTGCCCACGATCACCGGCACCACCGCGAGAGTCGTAATGGTCAGCTGCGGATGCGTGAGCGTGAGCATGATCACGCCGCCCACGAGAAACAGCACCTGCCGCGACAACTCCGTCGCCTGATACGTCATCACCGATTGCAGCAGTGTGACGTCGGTGGCGAGACGACTCGTGAGCTCCCCCGACCGTCGCTCCGTGAAGAACCCCGGCGACAACCGCACGAGATGCGCGAACAGGTCGTCGCGCAACTTGGCGATGATGCGCTCGGCGGCGGCCGTGAGCACCCACACCTGGCCGAAATTGAGCAGTCCCTGCGCGGCGAACAGGACCACGAGAATCAGCGCGATCCGATTGAGCGCCGGCGCACTCGCCCGCACGAAGGCGGCGTCGAGCAGGTAGCGGACGACGAGCGGAAATGCGAGCGTGATGCTCGCGCTCACCAGCAGCGCAACGGAGGCGAGCGCGATCTGCACGCGGTACGGCCGCATCCGAACGAGCAGCGGCCGGAGCGCGCGAGGCGATGGGACTTTCCGCGCGCCCGACGTCGACGCGCCCTCGATGCTTCTCTCCGTGCTCAGTGGAGGCGGCCGTCGAGCCATGCGCGAATCCGAGACAGCGCGGCGCTCATGCGCCGCCGTGCGTCGTGCGCTCGCTGAAACACTGCGAACGCCTCCGACACAGGCATATCGCGTTCGTCGGGCGGCCCGGACCAATTCAGCGACGACCATTCGCGGACGTGCACGCGGCCATTCGCCGGTTTGCCGAGCATCAACAAGCGCTCGGACTCGCCGTCGCCGGCCGCGACGAGGACGCCGAGTTCGTCGGGCCCGGGCGTGCGGGTGCGATCGTCGCCGGACATCACCGCGTCACGGCGCGGTCCACCGCCATGGCGACGAACAGCAGCGCGAGGTACAGCAGGGAGTACTTGTACACGCTCCACGCCGCCTTCGTCCAGGGCCGGGCGCGCAACACGCGCACCACGCCCGCGAGCAGCAGCGCGCCTAACGCGGCTGCCGACACGGCGTAGATGAGCCCGAACGCGCCGAACGCCACGGGCAGCAGCGTGATGGGGATGAGAATGATCGTGTACCAGAACATGAGCCGCATCGTCTCGCGCTCGCCCCACACGAGCGGCGCCATGGGCACGCCCGCGCGCCCGTAGTCGTGCTGCTTGAGCAAGGCGAGCGCCCAGAAGTGCGGCGGGGTCCAGTAGAAGACAATGAGGAACAGATACACCGCGGCCAGATCGAC
>DASYXE010000350.1:0-8276 GCA_035935375.1 Gemmatimonadaceae bacterium
GGAACGCGCAGTACCTCATTGAGGAGCACGTGCGCGCGGTCCCATTCTTCGATCGTCATCCGGAAGTGGAATCGATCGCAACCGCGTACTGCCTCGTGGACGGCGGCTGCGTGACGGCGGTGGAAGCGACCAGCCAGACCCGCCCGCTGCCGGCCGACAAGCCGGAGTTCGTGCACGCGCACGTGAGCGCCGCGGCGCGACTGGGCATGCGCGCGACGTACTTGGATGCCGGCAGCGGCGCGCGCCGTCCCGTTGCCGCGGCTCTCGTGCGCGCGGCGCGGGCCGTGACGCACGGGCCATTGTTCGTCGGCGGCGGTATTCGGACGACCGAGCACGTGCGCGTCGCGCGCGATGCCGGCGCGGATTTCGTGGTGGTGGGCACGCTGTTCGAGCAGAGCGGCAGTCGCGAGGTGGGCGCACTCGTCAACGCAGCGCAATCGTGATCGACATCCACACGCACCTGCTCCCAGGTGTGGACGACGGTTCGCCATCGATTCAGGCTTCGCTCCCGGTACTCGATAGATTCGGGCGCGACGGCGTGACCGTCGTCGTGTGCACCCCGCACCTGTTGGCCACCGATGCCTTTCGTGCGCCGGTCGAGAAGTACGCCTCGATTCTCGCGCGGCTCTCCGCGCGAGCGCCGACGCGGCCCGAGCTGTTGCAAGGGTGGGAGATCATGCTCGACGCGCCGGGGATGGATCTGCGCGCACCGGGCCTGCATCTGGGCGGCTCGGAGGCCGCGTTAGTCGAGTTCCCACGTATGAACGTGCCGCCGGGTGCGTCGCACGAGTTGCTGCGCATCCGCATGAGTGGCGTGATCCCGGTGTTGGCGCACCCCGAGCGGTATTACGGTGCAACGATCGAGCAGGTCTACGAGTGGCGCGATGTGGGCGCGGTGATCCAGTTGGATGCGATCATGTTGTTCGGCACGTCGTCGGGCTGCCGATTGGCGAGACAGATGCTGGAGGAGGGGTTGGTGGACTGCATCGCGAGCGACAACCACGGAGATGCGCGCTCGCTGGCCTCGGCGCGCGATTGGCTGATCGCGTTAGGCGCGGCGGAGCAGGCGCGCCTCCTCACGCACACGAATGCGCAGCGGTTGCTCGCCGGCGAGCCGTTGATTCCGGTGGCACCCGTCCCGCACGCCGAGCCCGGCGTGCTGGGCAAGCTGCGGCAGATGCTGTTCGGGCGGAAATGAGCGCGCCGAACGATATGACCGGCCTCACCGTGGCGCTGCGGGATCTGGCCGCGGCGGCGTCGCGCACGGCCGACGCACTGGAGGCGGACATCGCGCGCGCGGCGACGATGGTGCGCGACACGGTTCGCGCCGGCGGTACGCTCTTCTTCTGCGGGAACGGGGGAAGCGCGGCGGATGCCCAGCACCTGGCGGCCGAGTACGTCGTGCGCTATCAGCGTGCGCGCCGGCCGTGCGCCGCGGTCGCGCTCACCACCGATACGTCGATTCTCACGGCAACCGGCAACGACATGGGCTTCGAGCACGCGTTCGCCCGCCAGGTTCAAGCGCTCGCGCGGCCAGGGGACTTGCTCGTGATCCACTCGACCAGCGGCCGCTCGCCGAACGTCCTGGAGGCGGCGCGGGCGGCGCGCGCCAAGGGCGTCCCGGTGCTGGCCTTCGCAGCCGGCGATGGCGGCCCGTTGCGCGCCCTCGCCGATCACGCGGTGGTGGTGCCGGTGTCGCGCACGGACCGCGCGCAGGAGCTCCACCTCTGTATCGAGCACGCCATCTGCGAGCTCGTGGAGCGCGAGCTGTGATCTCGCTGCGGGGGCGGCGCGCGCTGGTGACGGGCGGGTCGCGCGGCATCGGCGCGGCGACGGCGCTCTTGCTCGCGCAGTGCGGCGCGGACGTGGGCATCGGCTACCGGAGCCGCGAGGCCGACGCGGCGGAGGTCGTTAGGCAACTGGCGGCGTGCGGCGTGCGCGCCTTTTCGGTCTCCGCTGACATCTCGACGGAAGCGGGCGCCGAGGCGCTGTTCGACCGCGCCGGGCGCGAGTTCGGCGGACTCGACCTGTTCGTCGGCAACGCGGGCATCTGGCCCGTCGCCGAGATGGCATTGAGCGCGATGGACGATGCGCGATGGACGCGGACGATGGAGCAGAACCTGCTGTCCCTGTTCTACACGGCGCGCCTCGCGGCCAAGCGCGTGTCGGACGGTGGGCGCATCGTGCTCGTGTCGAGCACGGCGGGGCAGCGGGGCGAGGCGTACCACGCGGACTACGCCGCGTCCAAGGGCGCGATGATCTCGCTGGTGAAATCGCTGGCGGTGGAGCTGGCGGCGCGGGACGTGACGGTGAACAGCGTCGCGCCGGGATGGGTGGACACCGAGATGTGCGCCGAGCCCTTTGCGGAGGGCGGTCGGGAGCGCATCGCCGCCGGCATTCCGTTAGGCCGAGTGGCGTCGGCGCGCGACATCGCCGGGCCGATCGTGTTCCTGTGCTCGGATCTCGCGCGCCACGTGACGGGCGAGATCGTGAACGTGAACGGCGGGAGCGTCTTGTGCGGCTGAGTCGCCCGTTCGGCAGGAGCGACGGTCCGTGATCGTCATCCTGTTCACCGGCGGCACCATCTCGATGCGGCACGATCCGGCGGCGCAGGGCGCCGTCCCGGCATTGTCGGGGCGCGAGATCCTGGCCGCCACGCGCGGCATCGACGAGGTGGCACCGGTCGAGATCGAAGACTGGGGCGCCCTCCCCGGACCCCACATGACGGTCGAGCGGATGTGGGCGCTCCGCAATCGCATCCGCGAGCACTTGGGCCGCGACGAGGTGCAAGGCGTGGTCGTGACGCACGGGACGGACTCGCTGGAAGAGAGCGCGTACCTCGCGGCGCGCTCCCTCGCCCCGGACAAGCCGGTCGTGTTCACCGGCGCGATGCGCACCGCGAGCGACCTCGGCTGGGACGGCCCGCGCAATCTCCTCGACGCGGTGCGCGTCGCGGCGAGCGAGGGCGCGTGCGGATATGGGTCGATGGTCACGATGTCGGGCCGCGTGTTCACCGGGCTCGATGTGACGAAGGCACACACGCACTTGCTGGACGCGTTCGAGAGTCCGGGCCTCGGGCCCGTGGCGGTGATCGACGACGGCGACGTCATTTTCAGGCGGGCATTGGTGCCGTCGATGCCGCCGCTCGATCCGCTGGAGCCGGCGACGCCGGTGGACCTGGTGTACGCGGCCGCCGGCACCGACTCGCGTCTCCTGGATGCATCGCGGCGCGACGCGCGCGGGATGGTGGTCGCGGCGATGGGGCGCGGGAACGTCCCGCCGGCGATGGTGCCGGGCATCGAGCGCTGGGTGGCGGACGGCAAGCCGGTGGTGATCGTCTCGCGCGCCCAACGGGGGCGTGTGGGCACGACGTACGGCTACGCCGGCGGCGCGCGCCGGCTCGTGGAGGCGGGCGCCGTGCTCGCGCCCGGCCGCCGCCCGCAACAGGCGCGCATCGACCTCATGCTTGCGTTAGGACTCGGTATGGACGCCGCGGGCGTCCGCACGCTGTTCGAGGGTTAGGCACCCATGCCGCGCGTCGCGGACAACGACCACGCACGGTTGGCGCCGCCCGAAACGGTGGTCGAGATCGCGCGCGCGCTCACGGCGGCGGGGTTCGAGACGTGGTGCGTGGGCGGCGCGGTGCGCGACGCGCTGTTGGGCGAGTCGCACCTGGACTGGGATCTCGCGACAGCCGCGACGCCGGCCCAGGTGCGCCGCCTCTTCCGGCGCACGGTACCCGTGGGCATCGAGTTCGGAACCGTCGGCGTGCTCGATGCCGACAACGTGATGCACGAAGTCACGACGTTTCGCCGCGATGTGAAGACCGACGGCCGCCACGCCGTGGTGGAGTTCGGTGCGTCGCTCGACGATGACCTCGCGCGCCGTGACTTCACCATCAACGCGATGGCGTACGATCCGTTAGGCCACGAGCTGCGCGACCCGTTCGAGGGCCGGCGTGACCTCGCGGCGCGTGTGGTGCGCGCCGTGGGCGACCCGGACGCCCGCATGCGCGAGGATCGGCTCCGTGCGCTCCGGGCCATCCGGTTCGCGGCCCGATTCGGATTCGACATCGAGCCGCGCACCTGGCGCGCGGTGGCCGACTCGGCGCCGTACATGACACGGTTGTCGCGCGAGCGCGTGAAGCAGGAGATCGAGAAGACGATGCAGCAGGTGCGGTACGCCGGTCGCGCCATCGGGCTGTGGCGCGAGAGTGGCGCGCTCGCGGTACTCGTCCCGCCACTGGCGAACGTGTCCGACGTGACGCTCGCGTCGCTCGACGTGCTGCCGCCACCGCGGAAGGACGCACAGCCGGACCGCGACGTGCAGCGCCTCGTCGCGCTCGTGGCCGACCTCGCGCCGCGCGACGCGGAACGCGCGCTGCACGACCTGCGTTTCTCGAACAAGACGGTCGCGTGGGTGGGCTCGGTGTTGCGCGGGTGGACCAGCATTCGCGATGATGTGCGGAGCGCGCTCTCGGAGCCCAACGGTCCGAGCGATGCGGAGCTGCGTCGTTGGGCGGGTACGACGGGCCGGACGCGCGCGCGGTCGGTGTGGCGGTTGGGCGCGGCGCGCTTCGGCGCCGAACGCGAGCTGGGCAAGCCGGCGCCGCCGGCCAACGCCGTGGCGTCGGCGTATCGTCGCGCCATGCGCATCGCCTTTCGCGATCCGGTCGAGATCGGCGACCTCGCAGTGGATGGCGACGACTTGCTTTCGGCCGGCGTGCCGGCGGGTCCGAAGATCAAGACGGTACTCGAGCGCCTGCTCGACGATGTGCTCGAGGACCCGGCCCGCAACACGCGCGATATGCTCCTCGCGCGCGTGGCGAGCTTGAGCGGTCGCAGTTAGGCAACGGACGAGGCGCGCATGTTCTTTCGCGGGCGGCAGCCGGATCAATCCGTATGGAAGCGGTTTCGCACCGCGGCCGATGGGTTTTCGTTCTCGCACGATGGCGATTACTACACGGCCCATCTGGTGGCCAACGCCGAGCGCGTGGTCGACCTGTTCATCGCGCTCATGGAGCATCTGCCGCCGGCGGTGGATGTCGCGGTCACCGATGAGCGGTCCGGCCGCTCGTGGAAGGGCGAGTCGCTCGCGCTGCCCGACGTGCGCGAAGCCGTGTCGCGCATCAAGACACTGCTCGCGACGAACGGCGGCACCGAGATCTCCGTGTACACGAGTGAGGATCAACTCACCGTGAACCCGATGCTCGAGATGTTCATTTACGCGCGCACCGACCAGTGGCTGTACATCCTCAAGGGCAAAGGCCTCGAGGAGCGGCGTCTCGTGCGCACGCGGAGCTGGCGCGGCTTGCGGCGCGAGTACGCGGACGCACCGGAGCTGGTCGCGGCGCTGGCACAGATGGCGGAATCGCTCCGGCTGTCTCCGGCGTGACCGTCACGCCCTGGGCGTACGCGATCGCGGCGGCGGCGGCGAACGTGGTCGGCGCCGCCGCCGTGACATGGCGCTCGCGTTGGAGCGTCGCGGCGCTCGAGACGCTGGTCGCGTTATCGGCGGGTTTCATGATTGCGGTCTCGCTCACCGACATTTTCCCCGAAGCGATTGCGAGGAGCGGCGACGCCGGGGCACTGGCGGCGTTGATCGGCTACTTGCTCGTGCATTTCACGCAGCACACACTCGCACCGCACTTCCACTTCGGCGAAGAGACACACCACGTGACCGAGCGCGTGGGCGTATCGGCGTTGGTCGGATTGCTGCTGCACACCTTCGTGGACGGCGTGGCCATTGCATCGGCATTCATGGTGAGCCACGCGTTGGGCGTGCTCGTGTTTCTGGCGATTGTGCTGCACAAGGTGCCGGAGGGTCTGGCCATCTCGAGTCTCTTTCTCGCCGCGGGCGCGGGTCGCAAGCGCGCGCTCTATGCGGGCGTCGCGCTCGGCGTGGCGACGCTGCTGGGCGTGCTCGTCACGGGCCGTGTGGCGACGCTCGCGATGTACGGGCTCGGCCTGTCGGCCGGCGTGACGCTGTATGTCGGCGCGTCGAATCTGGTGCCGGAGTTTCAGGGCAAGCACGGGTGGCGTCTGCAGCTCGCGTTCTTCGTTGGGTGCGGGTTGTATTTCCTGGCGCGGTCCGCCGTGAGGATGTGAGCGTGCCGTCGCGCGCCGGCCGGCCATCGCGCGGACGCGGCGAGCCGTCGTTGTTCGCGGCGCCGGAGAGCGCGCAGCCGTTGGCGACCCGCATGCGCCCGCGATCGCTGGACGACGTCGTTGGGCAGGAGCGGTTGTTAGGCGCGGGCACGGCGCTGCGCGCCGCGATCGAGAAGGGCACGGTGGGGTCCATGATTTTCTGGGGACCGCCCGGATCGGGGAAGACGACGCTCGCGCTCCTGCTCGCCCGCTACACCGATCGCGTATTTGTGCCGTTCTCGGCCGTCACCGACGGCGTGCCGCGCGTGCGCGAGGTCGTCGCCGAAGCCGAAGACCGGTTGGCGACGATGGGGCGGGGAACGATCCTGTTCGTCGACGAAATCCACCGGTTGAACACGGCCCAGCAGGATGCCTTTCTCCCGCACGTGGAACGCGGCACCATTACGTTGGTCGGCGCGACGACCGAGAATCCGTCGTTCGAGATCAACGGCGCGTTGCTGTCGCGCTCGCGCGTGTTCGTGCTCGAGCCGCTCGATGCGGACGCCATCGCGACGCTCGTGAGGCGGGCAGCCGCGGACGGCGAGCGCGGACTCGGTGCGCAGGCGCTCGAGCTCGACGATGACGCGGTGCGACTCATCGCCGAGGAAGCCGACGGCGATGCACGCCGTGCGCTGACGGTGCTCGAGGCAGCCGCCGCACACGTGGGTGCGCACGGGCGCATCACGGTGCCCGTCGCGCGCGACGCGATGCAGCTCCGGTTCGCGCGCCACGACAAAGCGGGAGAGGAACACTTCAATCTGCTGTCCGCGTATCACAAGTCACTGCGGGGGAGCGATCCACAGGGTGCGCTCTACTGGATGGCGCGCATGATCGAGGGTGGCGAGGATCCGATGACGATTTTTCGTCGCGCCATCGCGATGGCCGCCGAGGATGTCGGTCTCGCCGATCCGAACGCGCTGCCGTTGGCGGTGGCGGCGCGCGACGCCTACCACATGTTGGGCGCGCCCGAGGGCTATCTTCCGTTAGCCGAGATGACCATCTATCTCGCGACGGCGCCCAAGTCGAACAGCGCGAAGGCTGCGTTAGGCGCCGCGATGGATGCGGCGCGCGAGACGCCGGCCGAGCCGGTGCCGATGCACATCCGGAATGCACCGACGCCGCTCATGAAGCAACTGGGGTACGGCAAGGGGTACCAGTACGCGCACGACGCGCCCGAGGCGTACATTCCGCAGGAGTACCTGCCGGAGAAACTCCGGGATACCGTGCTCTACGAGCCCGGGAAGTTCGGGTTCGAGAAAGAAATCGCGAAGCGGCTGGCGTGGTGGGCGGAGCTGAAGAAAAAGGACGAGGATGCCGGTTAGCGCGGCACCGAACGAGAGCAAGCCCGCGGTGCGCGAGACGGGGCTCAATCCTTGTACAACTTTGCCCCGACGAGTGTCGCGATGACGAGTGCAGGGAGGGTGCCGAGTATCAACGGAACCACGGTGCGGGCCGGGAAGAAGCCGAAGGAGCACCAGGTGACATCGCCGAGGCTCACAATGACCCACCAGGCGAATGCCGCAAGCGCCGCGGTCTTTGCACCTGGAGCGTACATCGGCCGGATGGCTGCATAGAGCCAGAGAATCGAGATGCCTTCGGCAAGATCGACAAGGACATTGAAGCCGAGAAAGGCCGGCGTCGGCGATCCCAGGCGATTGTTAGGCAGCGCCGCAAAGTCGCGGCCCAGGGCCGCCGTGACGATTGCTCCCAGCACGATCCAGATGAGTCCGGCGAGCAGCCCACATGCGAGCACACGCGGCCAATTGATTTTCATGGCTCCGGATGGTTTGTACTGAGTGATCGGGAAGGGTCGCTTGTTGCCTCCCTCGAGCCAGAGGCGCGACACCCAAAACGATACGTTGCAACGGAGGTGGTCATTCCGAAAGAAACGATCTCACTCGCCCCGCCCATCGAGCGCGCGCTGCTCGTCGGCGCCCCGATCAAACGCTCCCGCGCGCGTCACGAGTTAGCCGAGCACCTGGCCGAGCTCGCCGAGTTGGCTGACACGGCCGGCGCCGTGGTCGTCGGCGAAGTGACCCAGTTCCTCGAGCGTCCCAACCCCGGCACGTACCTCGGCAAGGGCAAGCTGGACGAGTTGGTGGAGGCGATCGGCCGCGAGGGTGCAACCCT
>DASYXE010000351.1:0-3023 GCA_035935375.1 Gemmatimonadaceae bacterium
CTTGGGGAAGCGGCGGCGCTTCCCCAAGCGAGCGTCAGCGAGCGCTTCCCAATTCTCCGAAGTCTTCGATCAAAATTCGACGCCGCGCACCAGCACTCAGATCACGGGCAGCACCAGAACGGTGGAAGTCCCGCTCGCGTTGCCGCTCTTGGCGGTGATCGTGGCTGTCCCGGCGCCGACGGCTTTCACCACGCCGCTCGGCGAGACGGTGGCGGCCGCCATGTTGTCGCTGCTCCAGGTGACCGGCGCGCCGGAGATCACGTTGCCCGATCCGTCTTTCACTGTGGCGGTGAGCGTCGTGCTGTCGCCGACCGTGAGCGTCGTCGCGCCCGGCGAGACCTGCACGCTGGCCGCGACCGGCGGCTGGACGACCACCGTAGCCGTACCCGCCTGGCCTTCGCTGGTCGCGGTGATGGTGGCCGATCCCGGCGCGACGCCGGTGACCAGGCCGTTCGCGTCCACGTTGGCAACGTTAGGCATGTTGCTCGACCACGTGACCGCGCGGCCGGTGAGCGGATTGTGCTGCGCGTCGAACACCGACGCGGTGAGCTGCACCGTGCCGGGCAGCACGATGGTGTCGAGCGGCGGCGAGACAGTCACCGACGCGACCGGCGGCGGCAGGACGGTGATGGTCGCAATGCCCGACGAGCCGCCCGCGCTCGCCGCGATCTGCACTGTACCGGGCGCGACGCCCGTGACGACGCCGGCATCGCTGACCGTAGCGACCGATGCATTGCCCGTATTCCAGAACACGTGCTGGCCGGACACCACCTGGCCGCCGGGCGCCATGACCGTGGCCTGCAAGGTGACCGTGTTGCCGACGGCGACGCTGTCGTTCGCCGGCGTCACTTTCACCGAGCCGATCGATCCGTTAGGCGAGGTGCTCGAGCTGCACGCCGCGAGTGCGAGGACAGCCCAGCACAGGGCGGCGGACCAGCAAGCTCCGGTCGTGCGAGAAGGACGTTTCATGGCGGCGAAGGAGACACTCGTTCGGGCCTGCACGCGCATCCTCGCGCGCACCGGCAGTTCAGCCCATTCTTCGCTGCAAGGCACGCGCCGCCGTGCGCAGCCCCTTGCGTTATCGCACGATGCGTGTCGAAGATGAATCTCAGAATCGCCTAATCCCGATGGGAAGGAGGCACCGATGTCGATCGCGTGGTCGCGCCGCCGGCTCGTGCGGCTGACGCTCGTGTGTGCGCCGCTCGTCGTAGCGCGGTCCGGCATCGCGCACGGCCAACAGGACCGTCGTCTCTCGCCCGAGATGCGCGACGCGATCCGCCTCGATCTGGATGGACAGACCACGCAGGCCCGCAGGCTCCTGCAGCCGCTCATCGATACGGTGTCCGATCCGGCTGCCAAGGCCGATGCCCAACGGGCGATGGCGATGTCGTACGCGTTCGACGGCGACTGCGCGAACACCGGCAAGTACGAGTCGATGGTGATTGCGTATTGGCGCACACGCGAACAGGCGGACCCGCAGAACGCGTTCTATCAACAGGGCGAAATGGCGGACGAGGCGGCGCGCGTGTGCATCGATGTCGGCGACTTGGGCGCCGCCGAACGCTGGTACCGCGAGGGCTACGCGTTGGGCGTCAAGGAACCCGCGCCGCAGAAGCATCCGAAGTCCCTCTGGGACTTCCGCCTCGCCCATGCGTTAGGCAGGCTGGCCGCGCGGCGCGGTGACGCGGCGGGGGCGCACGCGCAGATCGAGGCCGCACGGCGCGCGCTGAACGGCGACACGGCAATGGCCGTGCAGCAGGAGCGATTCTTCCCGTATCTCGTGGGCTACGTCGCGCTCTACACACACGATCTGCAGACCGCGGAAACGCAACTGACGCGCGCGACCGGCATGAAGGGCGGCGAAAACGATCCCTTCCTCTGGTGTCTTCTCGCCATGACCGACGAGCAGTCGGGCAGGCGTGACGAGGCGATGACACTCTACCGTAAGGCGCTCGACCTGGCGACGGCGCACAACCCAGCGTCGGCCTACGTGCGACGAACGGCGTCGGCCAAGCTGAAGCTCGCGCGGGGCTCCTAGTGAGCTGCGTCAGAGATTCTTATAGCGGCTATGGGGGAATGGGGAAGCGCTTTGCTGAGGGAAGCGGCGGCGACGCCGCCTGAGGGAGAGGAAGGACATCAGTTGTCTCTGGGGGAGAGTGCCGCACCGCGTGGGCTCGCGCATGACGCTCCCGTCGCGCAGACCATTGATGTTGTTCCACCCCTCAGACGGCGTCGCCGCCGCTTCCCTCAGCGCAGCGCTTCCCCAAGCGAGCGCCAGCGAGCGCCTCCCCATTCCCCTTGACTGCTATCCGAACCTCAGACGCGCGCCACTAGAACGGCGACGGGTGGCGGAGTTTCACCTGCGACGCGCGATCTCAGCGCCGGAAATGCAGGCCGACACCCATAGGACGCCCGCCGCATACCCGGCGAGGACATCACTGAAGTAATGAACGCCGAGGTAAATCCGGCTGAATCCGATCGCCGCGACGAGGATGCCCGCGCCAACGACCACAGCGATCCGCGCGTTGCGCGAGCGGAGCCAGAGCACCAGCAGGTACGCAAGCATGCCGTAGCACAGGAGTGCACCGATCGAGTGGCCGCTCGGGAAGCTGAAACTGAACCGATGGAGGTAGCGTGCGGCGTATGGCGGCCGCGGCCGCCGGATGATCACCTTGAGCACCTCGTCGAGAAGGCCCCCGCCGGCCAGCGCGACGATCCAAGCCACCAACAGCACGCGCTGCCGCCGCACGAAGAGCAGAACGCCGATCACAATGGCGAGCGCGCCAACTGTGATCGGTGAGCCGAGACTGGTGATCACCTGGAAGATGCGCGCCCCCTGTGGCGTCGCATGCATGTGAAACCAGTCCATGACGGCGACATCGAAACGTGTGAGTCGCTCGTGGTGGACGACGTCCTCGGTCACGCCACCGAGAAGCCACAGGGCTCCGAGGCTGAACGCGAGTCCTACGGTGAGGTGAAGGCCAAGGTACGCGCCGGGGGTGAACCGTGCCGCGATGAACGCG
>DASYXE010000352.1:0-3156 GCA_035935375.1 Gemmatimonadaceae bacterium
CGCGCGAGCCTCGGCGATTCGAGACTCTCCACCCAGGGACAACTGATGTCCTTCCAGCCCTCAGGCGGCGTCGCCGCCGCTTCCCCCAGCGCAGCGCTTCCCCAAGCGAGCGCCAGCGAGCGCTTCCCCATTCCCCCATCTCCACTCTCATAATTTCTGCTGCACCTCACCAGTCAGGACCCGGCGCGTCCCCGCCAACGGATCTCGGTGGAGGATTCGAGATCCGACAGGTACATCTCGACCGCGGCTTCGCCTAACGCAGCGTCCTCGATGATCGCGTCGAGCTCGTAGTTGATCGCGATGCCGAGCGGGTTGAAGTCCGTGGAACCCACGCGCACCCAGTGGCCGTCGACGACGCTCGTCTTGGCGTGCATCATCACGCCGTTCCACTCCCAGATGCGGACGCCGTTGCGCAGCAGGCGGTGATACACGCGGCGCGTAAGGCGCCGGACCCACGGATGATCGTACTTGCTCGGCACCAGGAGGCGGACGTCCACGCCGTCCTGCGCGGCGCCGGCCATCGCCTCGAGCTCGGCGGCCGATGGATAGAAGTACGCGCTCGCCATCCAGATGAACTTTTCCGCCGACGCCGCCTGCAGCTGAAGCGCGCGCGCGACGCGCAGGCGCCACGGCTCGCCCTCGACGATGCCGACCACCGCGGCCTGCGCGGTTTGCGGATCCGTGTCGGCGCCGCGCGCCGGACGCACCAGCTGCCGGCGCCGCCACCGCCGCGGGCGCTGCTCGAAGTTCGCGCGCCGCCACATCACCTGGAACGCGCGCGACATGTCGACCGCGGCCGGTCCCTCGATGCGCACCGCGGTATCGCGCCACGGCGCCGTGCGACGCCGCCGCATCCCGCCCGACCACGCCTCGCTCAGGCCGAAGCCGCCCGTGATGCCGACCGCGTCGTCCACCACCAGCAGCTTCCGGTGGTCCCGCGGCAACATGCCTAACCAGGGACGCATGCCCGGCGGGTTGAAGATGCGCACGTGCACGTCGGCATCGCGCAGCTTCTTCCAGAACGCGCGTCCGGCGCCGCGACTTCCCACCCAATCGGCGACCATGCGCACGCGCACACCCCGCGCGGCCGCCGCCACGAGCGCATCGGCGAACCGGTTGCCGACGCCGTCCGCGGTGACGAGGTAGCATTCGAGCGCCACGCTGTCGCGCGCTTCGGCGATCGCGGCCAACATGGCGTCGAAGGCCTGGCCGCCGTCGCGCAACAGCTCCACGCGGTTTCCCCCCGACGCGCCCGCGGATGCGATCCGCCACAATCCGCGCGTGAACGACAGCGTGCGGATCGGCATCGGCACGTGGGCCGCGGGTTCGACCGGCGACACGTCCACCGGCAGGGGCGCAGGCGAGCTCATGACTGGAACAGACACGGTGTATCGCGTATAAGCTAGTGTCGCCGGCCTGCACGGGGCCAGCGAACCCACGTTCTCCCGCCGATCACAGTCACACACAATGCCAGACGCACGCACCGGAACGTACCCGCGCTCCCCGCTCGATCTCGACGTCGACACCATGCGCCGACTGGGCTACCGCGTCACGGACACGGTGGCGGAGCACTTGTCGACCCTGCGCACGCAGCGCGTGCTGGACACGCTGCCGCGACGCGCCACGGAGCGGCTCATTGCCGCGGCGCCGCCGGCGCGCGGTGCGGACATCGACACGCTGCTCGCCGTGCTGCGCGAGCACGTGTTCGCGCACGCGGCGCGCGAGCCGCACCCGGGGTTCATCGCGTACGTCCCGAGCTGCCCGACCTTTCCGGCAGCGTTAGGCGACTGGCTCGCCACCGGGTACAACGTCTTCGCCGGCGTGTGGCCGGTCGCGGCCGGCCCCAACCAGATCGAGGTCCACGTGCTCGACTGGTTCCGCGCCTGGCTCGGCATGCCTAACGGAAGCGGCGGATTGTTGACCACCGGCGGGTCGGCGGCGAACCTGACGGCGATGATCGCCGCCCGCCACGACGCCGTGGGCGATGACGTCGCCCGCATCGCGCAGCTCACCGTGTACGCGTCCGACCAGACGCACTCCTCGGCCATCCGCGCCGCGTGGATCGCCGGGATCGCCAGGCCTAACGTGAATCTGCTGCCCTCCGATGCGGACTTCCGCATCCCGGTGGAGCAGCTGGCCGACGCCATCGCCCGCGACCGGGCGCACGGCCTCGTGCCGCTCATGATCGTCGCCAACGGCGGGACCACCAATACCGGGGCCGTCGATCCGCTCGGGCCGCTAGCCGACCTCGCGGCGCGCGAGCACATCTGGCTCCACGTCGACGCCGCATACGGCGGGTTCTCCGTGCTCTCGGACGACGGCCGCCGCGCGCTCGCCGGCATCGAGCGCGCCGACTCGGTGACGCTCGACCCGCACAAATGGCTCTACGTGCCGTTCGAGTGTGGATGCCTCATGGCCCGCGAGCCCAAGCGCCTCAAGGCGGCGTTCCAGATCTACCCCGACTACCTCAAGGATGCGGAGAGCGACGGCGACGAGATCAACTTCGCCGACTACGGCGAACAGCTCACCCGCTACGCGCGCGCGCTCAAGGTCTGGCTCAGCGTCAACTACTTCGGCACCGACGTTCTGCGCGACGCGATTTCCTACAGCCTGTCGTTGGCCGCGCACGCCGAAGCGCTCGTGCGGCGCGAGCCCGACATGGAAGTGCTCGCCTCGGCGACGTTAGGCATCCTGTGCTTTCGCGCGCACCCGGCCGGCACGGACGACCCCGCCGCGCTCGATGCGCTCAACGAGCGCATCAACGCGGCCGTGAACGCCGGCGGCCGGTTCTTCATCTCGAGCACGCGCATCCGCGGCGCGCTGTCGCTGCGCATCTGCCCCATCGGCTTCCGCACCACGCGCGAGGACATGGCCGACTTCGTGCGCGAGGTGGCGCTGGTGGCGCGCGCCTGAGTTTCGGATAGCGGTCAAGAGGGAATAGGGAAGCGCTCGCTGTCGCTCGCTGGGGGAAGCGCTGCGCTGGGGGAAGCGGCGGCGACGCCGCCTGAGGGGCGGAAGGACATCAGTTGTCCCTGGGTGGAGAGTCTCGAATCGCCGAGGCTCGCGCGGATGGCACTCACGTCGCGCAGCCCATTGATGTTGTTCCACCCCCAGGCGGCGTCGTCGCCGCTTCCCGCAGCGCAGCGCTTCCCCAAG
>DASYXE010000353.1:0-2162 GCA_035935375.1 Gemmatimonadaceae bacterium
TATTGGCGCAACTATCGCTTCCAGGATGCGATGACCCAGCAGGCCAGGTTTGCCGCGGGCGCACCCGATGACACGATTGTCGCGCGGCTCCGCGCGCAGGCGGACTCGATCGGCCTTCCGCCCGAAGCGCAACGGATCCACGTGCGGCGCACGGCGAAGGGCATCTCCATCTGGTCGCAGTACGCGGACTCCGTGTTCCTGCCCGGCATGAATCGCGAAATCGATTTCACGGTGCACGCGGAGACCACGTTCTGAGCGGGCGGCCGCCGGCCTCGAAGATTCTGTCGTTAGGCGATGCCGTGGCGTGGCGGGCCGGCGCCGGCCGCGTCGCATTCACCAACGGCGTGTTCGACCTCCTGCACCGCGGGCACGTCGATCTGCTCGTGGCCGCGCGTGCCACGGCCGACGCGCTCATCGCCGGCATCAACAGCGATGAGTCGGTGCGGCGCCTCAAGGGTGCGGGACGCCCGGTGCGTTCCGAGGCCGACCGCGCGTACGTGCTCGCGGCGCTCGAGTGCGTCGACGCCGTGGTCATCTTCCCCGAGGACACGCCGCTGGCGATCATTCGAGCGCTGCATCCCGACGTGCTCGTCAAAGGCGGCGACTACGCGCCGGCCGATGTCGTTGGGCGCGCAGATGTCGAGGGGTGGGGCGGTCGTCTCGTGATCGTTCCGCTCACCGCCGGACATTCCACGACTGCAACCATCGCATCGCTTCGTGATCCCACCTGACGCCACCGCGCCGCGCATCGGCCGCGACTCGCGCGATCTGCGCGCCGTAACGATCGAGCGCGGCGCCGCGCCGTACGCCGAAGGATCGTGTCTCATCGCGTTCGGATCGACGCGTGTGCTGTGCACGGCAAGCGTCGAGGAAGGCGTGCCCGGCTGGCGCAAGGGACGCGGCGAGGGATGGCTCACCGCGGAATACGCGATGTTGCCGCGCGCCACGCACACGCGCACCGCGCGCGAGCGCTCGCAGGTGGGCGGTCGCACGCAGGAAATCCAGAGACTCATCGGCCGGAGTCTTCGCGCGATGCTCGACGACTTCCGCTTCGGCGAGCTCACGGTGAAGGTCGACTGTGACGTGCTGCAGGCCGACGGCGGCACCCGCACGGCGTCGGTCACCGGTGCGTGCGTGGCCGTATGCGACGCGTTTGCATGGCTCGTCGCGCGCGGACGGCTGGCGGGGTCGCCCGTCAGGCGCCGCGTCGCCGCGGTGAGCGTCGGCATCATCGACGGCGAGCCGCGCCTCGACCTCGACTACGCCGAGGACGTGCGCGCGGGCGTCGACATGAACGTCGTGATGACGAGCGAAGGACAATTCGTCGAGGTGCAGGGCACCGGCGAGCATACCACGTTCGAGCGGCGCGAGCTGGATCAGCTCCTCGACCTCGCCGCCGGCGGCGTCCGCGCGCTCCTGGACGCGCAGGCGCGTGCGTTAGGCCAGTGAGCGGACGTCCCGCGTCGCCGCTCGTTCTGGCGACGCGCAGTCTGGGCAAGCTGCACGAGCTCGGTCCGATGCTCGCCGCCTACGGCATCGACATCATGACGCTCGCGGACGCCGGCGTCGTCGAGGATCCCCGCAAAGAAGAAGACCTCGAGCGCTTCGAGACATTCGAGGAGAACGCGCTGGCCAAGGCGCGGTACTTCTTCGAGCGCGTCGGACGCCGCCCAACGGTGGCCGACGATTCGGGCCTCGAGGTCCTGGCACTCGGCGGCCGTCCTGGCGTGCGCACGAAACGCTGGAGTAGCCGCTCGGATCTGAGCGGGCGCGCGCTCGACGCCGCGAACAATGCGAAGATGTTGAGCGAGCTCGCAGGTGTCGCCGATCGGCGCGCGCGCTATGTGTGCGTGGCCGCGTACATCGATGGCGAGAGCGAGCGCGTGTTTCGCGGCGAGAGCACCGGTCGCATACTCGAAGTCCCTCGCGGCACGGGCGGATTCGGCTACGACCCGCTCTTCTTGTCCGACGACCTGGGCGTCACCTTCGCCGAGGCGTCGCGCGAACAGAAGGAGCGCGTGAGCCATCGCGGTCGCGCCTTCGCGCAGCTCGCCGAGTGGATGTCGCAGCGGGCATCGCCGCGTTGACCTCGGGTTAGGGCTCGGCTATGTTTTTCAGGCTGTGTGATTGCGGGGCGTAGCGTAGCCTGGTATCGCGCCTGC
>DASYXE010000354.1:0-2135 GCA_035935375.1 Gemmatimonadaceae bacterium
ATACCCTCAAGGAAGGCGGCCGGAGCGGCACGGCGGACCGCGCCGGCTCGACGTTGCGCCGCGTGTTGGTGGTGGCCGAGGTGGCGCTCGCGCTCACGCTGTTGAGCGGCGCCGGCTTGCTGATCAAGAGCTTCAGCAAGCTGGCGGCGGTCGACCCGGGCTTCGATCCCTCGCATTTGCTGACGTTCGAGCTGTCGCTCCCCGCGCTCTCGTATCCGACGGACACCGCGCGCACCGCGTTCTTCAACGCCGTGATGCCGCGGCTCGCACAGATGCCCGGCGTGCGCGGTGCGGGCGGTGTGACCGTGATGCCCTTCGGCGGCGGATGGTCCACCGGCAGCTACAGCGTGGAAGGCTACACGCCGCCGCCTAACGCCGCGATGCCGTGGGGCGACATTCGCATCGTCAGCCCCGGGTACTTTTCGACGCTGCGCATCACCGTCACGCGCGGCCACACGTTCACGGACGCCGATGCGGCCGGGGCGCTGCGGGTGGCGGTGGTGGACGATCAATTCGTGCGGCGGTTCTTGCGACCGGGTGACGACCCGATCGGGCACCGCATGTGGTTCGGCATGTCCAAGCCGACCGACAGCACGCGCTACCGGACGATCATCGGCGTCGTGGGCCACACGAAACAGGAGGGGCTGGCGGCCGACCCGCGGCCGCAGCTCTACATCCCATATGCGCAGGCCGACGGCATCGACCGCCTAACTGTGGCCGTGCGCACCGTCGGGCCGCCGGCCGAGTACGCGGGCGCCGTGCGCGCGGCGGTCCAGTCGGTGGACAAGAACGAACCGGTGGCGCACATCCGCACCATGGACGACATGATCGGCTCGTCGATGGGACAGCGCCGGCTCTCCATGGTCATGCTCGGCATCTTCGCCGCGCTGGCGCTGCTGCTCGCGTCCCTCGGCATCTACGGCGTCACGTCGTACTCGGTGACACAACGCAGCCGCGAGATGGGCATCCGCATGGCGCTCGGCGCGCGTGCGCGCGACGTCTTGATGATGGTCATGCGGCAGGCGCTGGCGTTGGTCCTGGGCGGCGTGGCGGTCGGGCTCATCGCCGCCTTCGCGCTCATGCGCCTCATGACCAGTCAGTTGTTCGACACGCAGCCGACGGATCCAGCGACGTTCACGCTCGTGTCGCTCCTGCTGTGCGCCGTGGCGGTATTGGCCACGCTGCTGCCGGCGCGGCGCGCCACGCGGGTGGATCCCGTCGTGACGCTCCGCGACGAGTAGCGGATCAGGCCGACGTCCTGGTCGCCTCGACCTCGAGCGTGATGCGAATCTCGTTGCCGACGACGAGACCGCCCGACTCGACGACCTGACTCCACGTTAGGCCGAAGTCCCGGCGGTCGATGCGGGTGGTGGCGCTGAAGCCGGCGCGCTCACCGCCCCACGGGTCTTTCGTGCGACCTTCATCGTGCACGTCGAGGACCACCGGCTTCGTCACGCCGTGGATGGTCAGGTTGCCGGTCACCCGATAGTGCGCGCCGCCGGCGCGCTCGACCTTCGTGCTCGTGAAGGTGATTTCGGGATACCGCTGCACCTCGAGGAAGTCTGCCGACTTGAGGTGTGCGTCTCGCTGGTCCGTGCGTGTGTCGATGCTCGCCGCCTTGATCACCGCGTCGACGGACGAGGCGGTGGGATCGGTTTCGTCAATATGGATGGTGCCGCTCACGTCGCTGAACCGCCCCTTCACGGTGGTGATCATCAAGTGCTTCGCGGCGAACTCCACGAGCGTGTGCGCGGGGTCGAGCGTCCACGTGCTGGACGTTGTCGCTGGATGGATGGTCGAGCTCGTCATGTCACTGCTCCTTCGGAAGGCGATACCGTGCGCCGCCCAACGGACCGGCGCGATTCCTTCGAGCTTAAAGACTTTCACGCATCTGACGTTCCCGCGATCGCGGTTGAGATCTCATCTGTACAGCACGCCTGGCGCACCCGTACGTTCGGTCGAGCATGACCGCGCGCCCGACCCGTCGCGCGTCGGCGTTTCCTATCCGGCATTTTCCACACGAGGATGATCGACGCACCCCTGAGCCGTCGCGCCCAGCTCGTCACGCGACCAGCGCGCATCGCGATGGCTGTCGTGTTCGCCGGCGCGTCGTGCCGTGGCGCTCCGCCGAGCCA
>DASYXE010000355.1:0-6655 GCA_035935375.1 Gemmatimonadaceae bacterium
AGTCGTTCAGTTTGTGACGCCGCATGAATCGGTGGATCGCCGTGTTCGACTCCCACGCGTGCGAATCCACTTCGTCGCCGCCGATGTGCCAGTACTTGTCGGGAAAGAGCGGCGCCATTTCCCCGATGAATCGCGTAATGAAGGTGTAGACCGACTCGCGCGTCGGATCGAACGCCGCCGCCGTGAACGTGTAATCGGTAGGTAGCGTGTACGGACCGGGCGAGCTTGCGAGCCATGGATAGCCGACGAACCAACTGATCGAGTGCCCCGGCATGTCGAATTCCGGCACGACACGAATGCCGCGATCGCGCGCATACGCGACGATCTCACGCACCTGCGCCTGCGTGTAGTACGAGCCCGCGGAGCCGAGATCCTGCAGCTTCGGATAACGCTTGCTCTCGATCCGGAATCCCTGGTCGTCGCTCAGATGCCAATGCAGCACGTTCAACTTCACGGCTGCCATCGCGTCGAGGTTGCGCTCGATGACGTCCACGGGCTCGAAGTGTCGCGACACATCGATCAACAGGCCGCGCCACCTGAACCGCGGGTGGTCGGCGATGTGCGCGAGCGGAATGGCGTAGCCCGAGGCGCCGCCTGTCACCAGCTGCTGAAACGTTTCCAGTCCACGCAGCGCGCCCACGACGGTCGGCGCGCGGAGCACGGCGCGGAAAGTCGTCACGTCCAACGTGTACGATTCATCTTCGTCCACCGACTGCACCGTCTCACCCGGGCCGCGGACGTCCACCACGAGGGTGCCTAACAGTGAGTCGCGGGCGATGGCGTGCGAGAGCGGCAGGCCAGTGCGGCGCGCGAGCCGCGTGATGGCCCGATCGGCGGCGCGCTGCAGCCGGCCATCTTTGAATCGCGGTAGGGCGACGCGAAACGATGACGTCAGCGGGAGCTGGCCCCCCGAATCAACATGGATCGACGCCGGCATCGGCATGACGGACAGCTGCGCCACCGCGGCGGAGTCGAACGATTGTGCGGCGATGGGCGCGGCGGCCACCACGAGTGCGGCGCCCAGCGTGAGCGGGAAAGACAAGCGCATGAACCAGCGACGTGAAGGGAGACGAAAGGCAGGACGGTCCGGCCGGATGCGCGACCCGAGTCCAAGCCCACCGTGATGACGATCGGAGGGCGATGTGGGTGGCGTGCTGCGAGCGGAAGCTGACGTAGTGGTGCTGGCGGGGGCGGACGCCGGAAAGTGTCGTGATGTACGCTGCTCGCGCAATGGTGCGCAACAACGTCCGTTGCTTAGCGACCGATCGCCGTGCGAATCGCTCGCGCCGCTTGTTCGGGATCGCGCGCGCCGAAGATCGCACGAATGGCCGCGACGCCCGTTGCGCCGGCTTGGACGGCCGCGGTGGCATTGGTTGCGTCGATACCGCCGATGGCCACTGCCGGCCGCTTGGCGCGCACGACGAGCTCGGCGAGACGTTCGGTGCCAATCGCCGTGCCGGCGTCGTGCTTCGAGTCGGTCGCGTACACCGGACCAATTCCGACGTAATCCGCGTCGGCGGCGAATGGCAATTCGGTCTCGGTGCCGACGCTCGCGCCGATGATGAAATCGCTCGGAACCACGCGACGCAGCGCGGCCGGCGGAAGGTCCTCGGCTCCGACGTGCACGCCGGCGGCGCCGGCGGCGATCGCGACGTCCGCGCGGTCATTCACGATGAGCGGCACGTCGCGCGGCAGCGATGCGATGAGCGCGCGCGCCACTTCCACCAGCGTTCGGGCATCCGCATCTTTGAGTCGCAGTTGAAGCATCGTCGCACCGCCGCGCGCCGCGGCCTGCGCGCGCGAGATGAGATTCGCGGCGTCGCCGTGCATGTCGTCGGTGATCGCGACCAGCGTGAGTTTCTCAGGAGCAAGCATGGATGTCCCTGGCAGGTGAGCGACACTTCGGCGCGCTCCGCGGCGCCACGACGATCGACCTTGATGACCCGGCCCATATTCGCGACGCCACCCGCGAGCTGCTCGAGCGGATGGTGGCCACGAATAACATAGCGGTTTCCGACATCATCAGCGTCGTGTTCACCGTGTCGCACGACATCACGAGCGAGTTTCCGGCGCGCGCGGCGCGCGAGCTCGGATGGGTGGATGTGCCGTTGCTCTGCGCGACGGAAATCCCGGTACGGGGCGCCGTCGCGCACTGCATCCGCGTGCTCATTCATTTGGAATCGGCGCGCCCGCGACGCGAGCTGCGCCCGGTCTATCTGCGCGGAGCCGCGCACCTCCGCGACTAACGGAAGCGCGATCGGCTACCTGCCGCTGCCATGTTCGCGGCGGATTTCCGCCTTCGCGGCCTTGTGCTCCTTGAACGTCGTCCGGAATTCGTGGTGCCCGTCGGTGTCGGCCACGAAATAGAGGTACGGCACCGAGGCGGGGAAGAGCGCGGCCTCGATGCTCGCGCGTCCCGGCGAGGCGATCGGACCCGGCGGCAGCCCGGGATGGCGGTACGTGTTGTAGGGCGAGTCGACCTCGAGATCGTGATACGTGACGCGATCGTGGTGCTCGCCTAACGCATACTGCACGGTCGGGTCGGCTTGCAGCGGCATCTGCGCCTTGAGCCGGTTGTGGTACACGGCGGCGATCACGGGTCGCTCCTCGGGCAGCCGCGCTTCCTTTTCCACGATCGACGCCAGCGTGACGATGTCGTTGCGGCTCATCGCGAGTTGCTGCAGCCGATCGTCCCACCGCGGATCCCACACCTGCTCGAAGCGGTGCACCATCTCGCGCACCGCGTCGCGCGGCGCCGTGCCGTACGCGAACACGTACGTGTCCGGGAACAGGTAGCCCTCGAGTGTCGGGGTCGGCACGTCGAGCTCGCGCAGCAGCGACGTGTCGCGCATCGCCGCCTCCACCGAGTCTTCCGGTGCGCCGAGTGCCGTGGTCAACGCCGGGACGATCTCGCGCAGCGACCAACCCTCGGGGATCGTTAGGCGGCGCTCCAGACCCTGTCCTTCGTGCAGCGCCTGCACGAGCGCGCTCCAACCCATGTCGCGCTGCAGGCCGTACGTGCCGGCTTTGATGTCGCGGTCACGTCCGGTGATCTGCGCGTACAACCGAAAGAGTCGCGGTGCTGCGATGAGGCCCGCGTGATGCAGCGAGTCCGTGGCCACGCGAAAGGTTGCGCCGGGCGGGATGGTGACGTGCACGATGGCGCCGTGCGGCGATCCCGAGCACGCCGCGAGCCCAGTGAAGAGCACGGCCGCGCCAAGGCGTCGCGCCTCAGCCCTCCATGTGCAACGCATGTTGAAGCAGGATTGTCGCGGCAAGCGCATCAACATCCCCCTTCCGGCCACGCGTCGAGCCCTGCATGTCGCGGATGGCGCGCAGCGCCGCCGCGGTGGAGTACCGCTCATCGACGAGTGAAACCGGCCAACCGGTACGCCGTTCGAGCTCGACGGCCACGAGCCGGACCTCCTGGCAGCGCGGCGTTTCGTCACCGTTATCGTCGAGGGGAAGGCCGAGGACCACCGCGACCGCTTCCAGTTCCGTGCCGCGTCGCACGATCTGCGCGATGGGCGCCCGCTTTCCCGCACGGCGCACGATGAATCCGGCCGGTGACGCAATGGTGCGGGTGGGATCGGAGATCGCGAGACCAACGCGCCGGTCGCCATAATCTATGGCGAGGACTCGCCCGGGAAGAGGGAAGCGAACCGTTTCGCGGTTCTGCGGGAAGAGGGAAGGGGGCGCCACGCTCCTACTGTCGCCTGCGTTGCTACTCTCTGTTATCGCGTCTTTCCCTCTTCCCGCTTCCCTCTTTCCTCTTCCCTCGCCGTCCCTCATCCCTGCGCCATCGTTGCGAAGAACTCCTTGTTCGTCTTCGTGCGCTGCATGCGCTGCAGCAGAAACTCGATGGCTTCGGTGGACGGCATGTCGCCCAGGAAATTGCGCAGCAGGTAGACGCGATTGAGCTCTTCCTGCGACAGCAGCAGCTCCTCTTTGCGCGTGCCGGAGCGCTGAATGTCGATGGCGGGGAAGACGCGACGATCTGCGATCTTCCGGTCGAGCACGAGCTCCATGTTGCCGGTGCCCTTGAACTCCTCGAAGATCACCTCGTCCATGCGCGATCCCGTTTCGATGAGCGCGGTCGCGATGATCGTGAGCGAGCCGCCTTCATCGATGTTGCGCGCGGCGCCGAAGAACCGCTTGGGTTTGTGCAGCGCGTGCGCGTCCACGCCGCCCGACAGAATCTTACCCGAGTGCGGCACCACCACGTTGTGTGCGCGCGCGAGCCGCGTGATCGAATCGAGCAGGATCACCACGTCCTTGCCGTGTTCGACCAACCGCTTCGCCTTCTCGATCACCATGTCCGCGACCTGTACGTGGCGATCCGCCGGCTCATCGAACGTGGAGCTGATCACTTCCGCGTCGACCTGCTCCTGCATGTCGGTCACTTCCTCGGGACGCTCGTCGATGAGCAGCACGATGAGCGTGACCTCGGGGTGATTCTCGATCACTGCGTTAGCCATCTTCTGCATCAAGATGGTTTTGCCCGCGCGCGGCGGCGCGACGATCAGCCCGCGTTGTCCCTTGCCGATCGGCGCGATGATGTCGACCACGCGCATGCTCAAGTCGCCGCTCGACGGCTCGAGACGCAAGCGCTGATCGGGATACCGCGGCCGCAGGTTGTCGAACGCGATGCGGTGCTTTGCCTTTTCCGGATCTTCGTTGTTGATGGTCTCGACTTTCAGCAGCGCGAGATAGCGTTCGCCTTCTTTCGGCGGACGCACCTGGCCCAAGACCGTGTCGCCGGTTCGAAGATCGAATCGCTTGATTTGCGACGGCGAGACGTAGATGTCGTCGGGTCCGTAGAGATAGTTCCAATCCTGGCTGCGAAGGAAACCGTAGCCTTCGGGCAGAATTTCGAGCACGCCCTCGCCACGCAGGACGATGTCCGAGTCGAGCAGATTCTGCTCGATGCGGAAAATCAGGTCCTGCTTTCGCAGTCCCGAGAAGTTGGAGATATTCAAGCCCTCGGCCATGGTGTGCAGCTCGGCCACGGACTTTTGCTTCAACTCGGCGATATCCACGTACGTCGACTCCGAGGGTGGGGCGCGCTCACTCGGTGCAGATGCGTGACGCAATCGCAGAGACAATTCGAGCATCCGTCCCGAGACAAACGGGGATGGACTTGATTGTCACGACGATGTGCGCGGAGTGGTAAGGCGAGGAGGCGTGCAGTAGGAGTTGCCAAGGTAACGTGGCCAAAACAGGCGGTCAAGAGTGCCGAATTTCCCTGTTACAGAGTGCTTTGCGTACTGGCGTATACTCGAGTTGGGAAGCCGCGAGATCGTTGAAGGGCTTGTCAATCCAGAGCACCGTGCGGCATCACCCTTACTGTCGTCCTACCTCGCGCATTGGGATGGTTACTACTATTGGCAACGCGCGCAGGATGGTGACTGGCTGGTCTTGGTGCATGAACGCGCGCCAGCGCGCGAGCGGTGGTGGTTGCATGCGGTGCTGTTCATTGCGGCGATCATCACGACATCCGTTGGCGGCGCCATGTTCGTCGGCGTCGTCGATCCGTGGAGCCTCCGGACGCTCCTTCATCCGCGGGCCGGCTTCATCTTTTCGCTCCCGCTCCTGGCGATCCTGCTGGCGCACGAATCGGGCCACTATGTGACGGCGCGGCGATATCGCGTCGATGCCAGCCCGCCGTATTTCATCCCCTTTCCCGCCGCGCTGGATCTGATCGGAACACTCGGCGCATTCATTCGGATCCGGTCACCGATCTTCGACCGCCGCACACTGTTCGACGTCGGTGTCGCTGGTCCGTTAGCCGGCGTCGTGCTCGCGATTCCAATTCTCCTGCTGGGTCTCCACAGCAGCACCGCGCTTCCCGGCATCGCTTCACCGCAACCATTCGCGCACCAATTCGTGCGATTCAATGGCGACCCGATTCTCATTGGTGACTCGGTGCTCCTGATGGCGTGCCGCGCCGTGCTCGGTCTCCATGGACTGGTGGAGCTGAGCCCGCTCGCGGTGGCAGGCTGGGTCGGCATTCTCGTTACGTCGCTCAACCTGCTACCGTTGGCCCAACTGGACGGGGGACACGTCGCATTCGCGATGCATCCGCGAGCGCAACCCTTGGTAGCGCGCGCCATGTGGCTTGCTCTGATTCCGCTTGGCTTTGTGTGGAAAGGATGGTGGTTTTGGGCTGTGCTCAGTTTGGCAATCGGACGCGGAAAGCTGGTGCATCCACCGGTGATCGCACCCGAGCGCCCGCTCGACGCGCATCGGCGGCTCGTCGGGTGGCTTGCGGTCGTGCTGTTCATTCTCACATTCATGCCCCTTCCGATCAGTCCCTGATTCGTTGGGCCGCGCATGGCGCGACGCGCCTTCATTTGGAACCATGCGTGTGCGCCCGCGGTTACGTTCAAGGGAAGTTGCGCGCGGTTGGGGTGTGTACGTCGCGCCCGCTTGCGCGGTTGTGAGACCACTACCGGAACTGGATGTGAGTGCATACCGCTACTGCCTCCGCCATCGTTTGGTGGGGCGTCGCTCGATGTTTCGCTCGGTGCTTCCCGTCGTGCTCGTCGCGGCAGCGTGTCATCACGCGCCGCCGCCGGCGCCGCCGCCGCCCGAGGTGTCGGTGCTCACCATCAAGCCGCAGACGGTTCCGGCCGACTTCGAGTACGTTGGGCAG
>DASYXE010000356.1:0-2425 GCA_035935375.1 Gemmatimonadaceae bacterium
GAGAGTGCGGAGCACAATTGAAAGAAGGGTCTTCTTTTGTTAAACAAAACGACCAGGATCTATCCGTTAGGCAACGCACTCTCCGCCCGCACCGCACGATCACTTTCGTCATCCCTCGTTTCCCTTTTGTTATCCTTCTCGAGCAGTTGCCGTTCTGTTGACGAAACCCCACCACTCGGCCCGCGCTCCCGTCGCACCTCGGCACCCCTCCCTCCCGGCGTGTCAGCGAGCCCCGCGCCCCGAGACGGGCGCCATATGCCTTGACAGGCATATACCAGCACAGGTATATTCAGACCGTGCAATCCGTCTTCGACATCATTGCCGAGCCGAACCGCCGCGCGATTCTGGGGCTCCTCGTCTCCGCCGAACAGTCGGTGGGCGAGATCGAGCGGCACCTCCGTATCCCGCAGCCCGCGGTGTCGAAGCACCTCCGCGTGCTGCGCGACGCCGGCCTGGTGGAGTCCACCGTGGACGCACAACGCCGATTGTACCGTCTCAAGCCAGAACCGCTCGAGGAACTGGAGGCATGGCTGGCGCCGTTCCGCCGGTTCTGGTCCGCCCACATCGATGCGCTCGAGCGCCACCTCGATCGCATGGACCGACCCACACGAACCAAGAAGAAACCAAGGAGGCGCAGATGACGACGCGCGAACAGTACGCGCCCGGCCCCGCCACGGGGGCGCGGGTCGAGAAAACTGGAGAGAAGTGGACGCTCGTGCTCGTGCGAGAGCTGCATCATCCGCCGGAGAAAGTCTGGCGCGCGCTCACCGATCCGGCGGAACTGCGCGACTGGGCGCCGTACGACGCCGACAAGAATCTCGGGAAGGCGGGCACGCAGGTGACGCTCACGACCGTCGGTGCGCCGGCGCCGCACGTCGTCGAAACGACCGTCAAGCGGGCTGACGCGCCGAAGGTCCTCGAGTTCGAGTGGGGCGGCGGTGATGTCCGATGGGAGCTGCAACCGCACGGCACCGGCACGCGCCTAACGCTCTGGGCCAAGATCGATCGACGCTACGTGGCGATGGGTGCCGCCGGCTGGCACATCTGCCTCGACGTACTCGATCATGTCCTCGGCGGCGATCCGATCGGCCGCATGGCCGGCATCGAAGTGTTGAAGTTCGACGGCTGGCAGCGCCTCAACGTCGAATACGGCAAGCAGTTCGGGGTGGAAGCACCCAGCTGGGGTTGATTCAACAGGAGCGTAGAAGCCTTCCAAGCGGTATTAGGTCAGCCGCATGGAAGGCTTCTCCGCTCATGTTGAAACGGATAAAGTAGCGAAAACAACGGATCAAGAGCGGAAAAAGCAGGCGGAGTTGGTCACGACACCCGACCTAACGCCCCGCCGCCCGGAGCGGACGCTCGGCGGGAAAGTCGACGAGCGTTCGCGCCGGCTCCTCCGTTAGGCGCGCGTTCTGCGCCGCCAGGAGCCGGCGCGCGAGACGCACCTCGAGTGACTCAGGCCCGCTCGACCGTGCGTGCGTGACCTCGATCGTCACGCGTCCCTCGTCGCGCTCGGCGGCCGTCACCGTCACGTCGCCCGCCGCCGGGGTGGACGCGATGGCGACGCCCAACACCGTCGTCAGCGCTTCCTGCGCGAGCGTCGCGTCGGCCAGGAGGCGCGGCGCGCGGTCCGAGATGTCGAGGTGCAGCTGGACGCTCGCCGCCACGGCGCGCGCCTGCGCGATGGCTAACGCCGGGCGCATGAGGTCGCCGAGTCCGATGGGCTGGATCACGGGCAGGACCGCTCCCCGGTCCAGCTCCACCAGCTTCCGCAAGCTGCGCAGCGCGACATCGGCAGAGTCCACGGCGGATTGCGCGGCGCTCAGCATCTCTTCCTGGTTCTCGTTGAGCGCGCCGAACGGGCTCGAGAGCAGAATGTGCAATGGAAGCTGCGCCTCCTGGAGGCGCGCGCTCATGAGTCCCGTGATGTCGTCGATCAGCTCCGCATACTCCTTGGCGCGCTCGCTCGCGGCGAGATCGCGCCGCTTGCCGTCATTCATCGTCGCCTCCCGCCCCCGCCCGCCGGCCGCCGTTAGACGGCGGATCCTCGAACGAGACCACCAGCACGTCGAGTCCGTCCGCGGCCTGCACCAGCTTGTCGACGACCGAGCCGTGCCGCAGGCGGTGCCACCACGATCGCGTGGTCTTCCCCACGATGAGCAGCGACACCCGCCGCTCGCGCGCGAAGCGCGAGATCGCCGCGACGACGTCGTCGCCCTCGAGCTTCACCACTTCCGCGCCCATCGCTTGCGCCATCTGGATGTTGTCCACGAGGCGGCGTTGCACCGCGGAGTCGATGCGATCCGCGCGTTCGTCCGGCGTCTGCACGTACACGCAATACCAATCGGAGTTGAGCCGCCCCGCGATGCGGCTCGCCTTACGCAACAGCGCCGCCGTCCGCGGCGGATTGCTCGACATCGCGACC
>DASYXE010000357.1:0-1721 GCA_035935375.1 Gemmatimonadaceae bacterium
TGAGTCCAATGTGTTTCACGCATCCCAGGTACAAACGAACGCAAGAACCTTCGTAAGCAGATTATTGCTCCCCCGGCTCTCTTGTTGCGCGACTCCTGGTCTTACGCACGATTTTAGTCCGGCGGTGTCCGGGGTGTCCGCTGTGTCCGCCTTCTTACTCCGGCCGTGTCCGCCTTCTTATTCCCGCCCGTGTCCGCCTTTCAGCACCCTGACCAGCGCGACGATGCGCTCGACCTGCTCTTCCTGGGTCAGGTACGTCGTGTCGATGAGCACGGCGTCTTTCGACTGCACCGTCTGCGTGGAATCGCGTGCATCGCGCTGCACCAGGCGCTCGGTTTCTTCCGCGATCTCCTGATCCGCCGGCGACCGGCCGAGTCGCTGGATCAGGCGGCGGCGCGCGCGCTCCCACGGATCGGCGATGAGAAAGATCTTGAGGTGTGCGTCGGGGAAGACGACCGTGCCGATGTCGCGTCCGTCGACCACGACGCTTCTGCCGCCGGCCAGCTCGCGAACCCGTCCGTTCACCCAGTCGCGGACGCCGCGCATCTGCGCGACGCGCGAGACGTTCTGCGTGACCGTGCCGCCGCGCATCTCCGACTCGAGCTCGCTCCCGTCGACGAGCAACACGAAGGCGCGGCGTTCATCGCGCGCCGTGATGCGGTGGGCGGCGCGAAGGACATCGGCCTCGCCCCATTGTTGGGCATCGCACGCGCGCAGGACCGCGGCCGTCGCCGCGCGGTAGAGCGCGCCCGAGTCGATGTGGTGAAAGCCTAACCGCTCCGCCACCCAGCGCGCGGTGCTCGATTTGCCCGCCGCGGCCGGACCGTCGATGGCGACGATGATCGGCGTGGCGGGGTCGCGAATGCGCGGGACGTAGGGCGGCGTGGAATGGCTCATCTATCGATCTGGGACGATTGCGCGGGCGATGTCGTTCCAGAAGCCGGGGTACGAGACGGATACGCAGGCGGCGTCATCGATCTCGATCTCGCTGTTGGGCAGCGCCCGCAGCACGCCGAAGGCCATCGCGATGCGGTGGTCGCCGTGCGAATGGACGCGGCCGCGAAACGCGCCGTCGGAGCCTTCGATGCACATGCCGTCGGGCAGCTCGTCGGCGGTGACGCCCACCGCGCGGAGATTCCCGACCACGGTCGCGATGCGGTCGCTTTCCTTGACCCGCAGCTCTTCGGCGCCGCGAATGATGGTCGTGCCACTGGCGCGCGCCGCGAGACAGGCGAGGAGCGGCAGCTCGTCGATCATGGACGGCACATCGTCTCGACCGAGTTCGATGGCGGAGAGTGACGACGGGCGAGCGACGATGGTGCCCACGGGTTCACCGCCCTGCGACTCCCCTTCATCGAGTGTGAGGTTCGCGCCCATGCGCGCGAGCGCCGCGTAGAAACCGGTGCGCGTGGGATTGAGGCAGACGTCGGGGAGCGTGAGCTCGCCCTGGTCCGCGAGCACGGCGAGAGCGGCGAGGAAGGCGGCCGAGCTCGGGTCGGCCGGCACGCGGATCCGGAGCGGCGCGATGCGCTCGACGGGCTCGAGCCTGACGGTGGCGCCGTGCACCGCGACCCTTGCGCCTAACGCTGCGAGCATGCGCTCGGTGTGGTCTCGCGAGCGCGCGGGCTCGTGGACCGTCACCGCCACGCCCGCGGCAAGTCCGGCGAGCAGAATCGCGCTCTTGATCTGCGCGCTGGCGGTTTCGGAGCGCCACGCGATGC
>DASYXE010000358.1:0-3810 GCA_035935375.1 Gemmatimonadaceae bacterium
TGCGGCCGGGGGCGACATCCCATTCGAAAACACCCAGTACAAGGGCAACGTGTTCCCCGGGCTCTCGTGGAGCGCGGGTCCTGCGGACACCAAGTCCTACGCGATCATCATGCAGGACGGCGACGCGATGCATGACGGCGCGCCGATCTTTCACTGGAGCATGGTCAACATTCCGGCGTCGATCACCACGCTCGATCCGAAGATGAGCGAGCCCCCTGCCGGCGCGCAGTACGGGCCCAACATCCGCGGCACCAACCAACCGTACCTGGGTCCGCATACACCGGCCGGTCCCAAGCATCGCTACCACTTCCAGGTGTTTGCGTTAGACACGACGATCCCGGCGGACGCGGCGAGCAGCTACGCGTCGCTCACCGGCGCCATGAAGGGGCACGTGCTCGCCAGCGGCGAAGTGATCGGACTCGGACAGGCCATGCCGGGGGCGTCGCGCTGATGGAGCTCGCCGCATCGGCAGAGGCGATCGAGGCGGCGCGCGCCCGCTTGCGGGGGATCGCGGTGCGCACGCCGCTCGTGCCGCTCGAGATTCCCGGTCGCGCGCGGCCGATTCACCTCAAGCTCGAGACGCTGCAGCCCGTCGGTTCGTTCAAGATTCGCGGCGCGGGTTCGGCGATCACGGCGGCGTCGCGCCAGCGATTGGCGCACGGCGTGTACACGGCGAGCGCCGGCAACATGGCGCAGGGGGTCGCGTGGTGCGCGCGCGCGGTGGGTATACCGTGCACGGTCATCGTGCCCGAGCACGCGCCGGCCGCCAAGATCTCCGCGGTCGAGCGGTTAGGCGCCCACGTGGTGCGCGTCCCGCTCGCGCGGTGGTGGCAGGTGATGGTCGAGCGCAGCTATCCCGGGATGGACGGTCTGTTCGTCCATCCCGTATCCGATCCGGAGGTGATCGCCGGGAACGCCACGATCGCCGCCGAAATCCTGGAGGATGCGCCCGATACGGACACGGTGCTCGTCCCGTTCGGCGGCGGCGGCCTGTCGTGCGGTATTGCGTTCGGCCTCCGCGCGCGGGGCTCGACGGCGCGCGTGTTCGCGTGCGAGGTCGCGACCGCCGCACCCCTCGCCGCGTCGCTGCGCGCCGGCAAACCATCCACGGTCGACCGGACGGCGAGCTTCGTCGACGGCATCGGGATCGGAAGCCTCCTCGAGGAGATGTGGCCGCTCGCCAGCACGCTGTTAGGCGGCAGCCTCGTGAGCTCGATCGATGACATTGCCCGCGCGGTGCGGTTTCTCGCCGAGCGGGCGCACGTGATTGCGGAGGGCGCGGGGGCGGCATCGGTGGCGGCAGCGATGTCGGACGGGGTGGCGGGCGAGCACGTCGTGTGCGTGGTGTCGGGCGGGAGCATCGATCTGTCGAAGCTCGTCACGATTCTGGAGGGCGGCGTTCCCGCTTGATGCTTGCTTGGTGCTCGAGACACATCCGGCTCGAGCAGTAGGTCACGCCACACGAGGTCGCCTATGCCGAGTAGCTGTGTTCGCTTTCCTCAGGTTCGCCGGTTCGCGTTGTTGTCGGCAGCGGTCGTGGCCGGCACGGTCGTCGCCGCCTGCTCGAGCGATTCCACCGCGCCGCAGACGAACCAGACCATCGCGCTCATGGCGCACCTCGACTCGTTGCGCGCCTCAGCGGATCCGGACAGCGAGGCAGAGCGCCGCACGCAGCTCGCCGGCGCGATCACGCTGCTGGCTCTTGGCGGGCCTGAACACGATGTGCAGCTCACGACCAACAATACCACCCTGACGTACTCGAGCGTCGCCGCGTTCGAGGTGACCGACGACATCGAGGGGCATCCGGCCGACTCGGCGTTCACGATCGTCGCCTGGCGGGGGGCCGCCGCCGACACCCTGGTGACGCTCGAGATCTTCCATCAGGCCAGCGGCCTCGTGATGTCGGCCGGTACAGTGGTCCTGGGATCGAGCGGGGCAACCGGCTCGGCGACGGCGCAGGCGCCTAACGGAAACTGCACGTCGTTGCTGGCCCATCTGCCGGCGGACGTCACGGTGCCACCGGGCATCGCGTGCCTGCTGGAAACGACCACGGCGACGGCCACCGGCAACTTCAACGGCGGTACCTTTACGCTGCCGTCGCAGGCCATCAAGGGCATCCGAATCGAAGGACAGGTGGGTGGCGGTTAGGCCGGCGCGACACCGGTGCGAAGGGTGACCCGCTCGATGCGCCGCCGCCGCGTCGGCCTTGCCGCGACCGTCGTACTCGGCGTCGCCTGCGGTACACCACCGGCACCGGTCACCGCGCCGCCGGCCGGTCCCGTCGTGGTTCCGATCGAGCTCTACCACAATCGCGTCTACCTGCCGGCGCGCATCAATGCCAGCGCGCCCGTCACCCTCGTGCTCGACAACGGCGCGAGCGTGAGCGGCGTGCAGGATGCCGTGGCGCGTGCGCTCGGCATCCGACCGTCCCGCAAGGCGACGCTCACCGGCAATGGACAGTCCGCGATGTCCATCGCGCTCGCGGACCACGTTACGTTCGACGTGGGCGGTGCGGCGATCCGTGAGCCGTTCGTCGCCATCCTGCCGTACGACGAGTTCGCGCGCCACGAAGGCCGCCTGAACGCCGGTGTGTTAGGCAAGGACACGTTTGCGCGTTTCGTCGTCGATGTGGACTACGCCGCCCACACGCTCACACTCCGCAACCCGGCGACGTTCGCGTACGACGGGTCGGGCGTCGTGATCCCGCTGCACGTGCGCCGGGATGCAACCGGCGCCTGGATGGCGGCGCGCATCGCGCTGCCCGGCGCCGGACCCGTCGACGCCCGGCTGGGTCTCGACATGGGTACCTACTCCGCGCTCCGACTCTACACCCCGTTCGTCAGACGGCGCGGACTGTTAGGCACAAGGCCCGGTGCGGTGGCCGCGTACGGCTTCGGCCTCGGCGGCGAATTCCCGGTGCGGCTCACCCGCGTCCCGTCGCTCGACATCGCCGGTCTCCACGTGGACGGCCCGGTGGCGGAATTGTCGGTCGCCGATTCGGGCGCAACCGCGCGCGACGACGTCGACGGCACGATCGGGGGCGCGATCCTGCGGCGCTATCGCGTGATCGTCGACTATGCGCACAAGCGAATGATCTTGGAGCCGAACGCGGAAGCGAGCATGCCGTTCGCCGCCGACATGAGCGGCCTCGTGCTCGACGCCGCGGGGCCACGATTCTCCACGATCACAGTTGGTCACGTCATCGCGGCATCACCGGCGATCGAGGCCGGCTTCGCCGTCGGCGATCAAGTGATGTCGATCGACGACGCGCGCGTGGATACGCTCGGGCTCGCCCGAGTGCAGGCCATGATGTCGCGACGGGCCGCGTATCGTGTGTTGGTCGCACGCGGCAATTCGATGGTCGAGCTGATCCTGCACACGCGCCCCATTGTGTGAGCCACGGCATCCCCGAGCGGATTCGGAGCGGAATAGCCGTGCGCGTCTCGCGCTCCCGGGAACTGTGGGCTCGGAACCAGGATTCGCACCCGTGCAGTGAACAGAACCTCTGCTCGGGACCGTCATGCGTTTGCTCGCCCTCAGTCGCCGCGGAGCCCACCGGGTGCGCCATCTCATCGTTAGGCAGGCGCTGATCCCGCTCGCGCTGTGCGGCGCTGCCGCCGCCGGCTGCTCGAGTTATTCGGCGACCGGTCCTGTGCCGAATCAGAACATCCAACTCATGGCGCGCTTCGACTCCGTGCTCGCCACCCTTGATCCGGTCACGCAGGCTCGGCGGCGCGAACAGCTCACGGAGGTCATCACCCTGTTGGCGTTCGGTGCGCCCGTCGAGACCGTGCAGCTCACCGTGAACGG
>DASYXE010000359.1:0-4225 GCA_035935375.1 Gemmatimonadaceae bacterium
CATCGAGCGCCGCATCGCCGAGGGCTGGTCCAACCGCGCCATCGCCCGCGCCATCTTGGGACGCGAGGATGTGGCGTACTACGTGTCCCGCGGCGCGATGTCGCGCGTGATGTTTGTGGCACGCGTGCGCGACGAGCTCGCCTAACGACCGTCTCCCGGCGTTTCCCTTGCGAAGTGAAGCGAGGGGCCGGTTGAGCGCGTGACGTGTGCGCCCATCCTCAAGTCTAGGGCGAACAGCTCGAAACTCGCGGTAGACGCCCTCGCCCGCGCACAAAGATCGCAAAGCGCGACAAACTCCGAACAAATGGTGCAGTTCGCAACATTGGGCATGTCTGCCCGGTTGTGTCCGAACAACGGAACCCTATCGCGGGGCGGGAGTTGAGGACGACACCTCCTCTAGCACGACCCTCGCTACTGGGGCAGACCGAGCCGCAAGGCCCGCTGTGTTCACGAAGGCAAAATTTTCCGCTGGATCGCAATCCGAGGAAGCATGCCAGGTCACCGTCGCGCGTTCACGCTGATCGAGTTGATGATCGTCGCCGTCGTGTTTGGAGTGGGAGCGCTGCTCGCCCTGCCCAAGTTCGTGACGATCGTCAATCACGCCCGGGCGAACAAAGCGCAGAGCCAGGTTGCGGCCGACATGGAGCTCGCGGTCGCGTTGGCCCAACGCGAGCAGCGCCCGACGCGCCTGTCGTTCGATTCGGTGGCCCTCACGTATCAGATCGCCGATCGGTCGAACGGCGCGGTCTACGTGAAACGAAGCATGGATTCCAAGTCCGAATACCGGCTGAGCTCACTCACCGCCCACCCGTCGCGGCTCGACTTCTTCCCGACCGGCGTCACGGCCGGAGCCGAAACCGTCTGGGTCGCGATGCCGAGCTACACGCGGTCCGTGGCGATCACGAGCGCCGGCCAGGTCCGAATGGGGAACCCCTGATGCGCCGCATGCCTAACGCAGTGGCGCGCTCGCGCGCCGGATTCTCACTGGCCGAAATCATGGTCGGCATGACCCTGCTCGCGATCCTCGTCTCCTCGCTCGCCGGCCTCACGTTTCACGTGTCTCGCCGGATGATAGAAGTGTCGCGCGGCACCGGCCTCAACGCCGCGGTGTCCCGTGACGTCAACCGCTTCTCGGTTCTGCCGTACGATTCGCTCGCGGCGCATGCCGGGTGCGACTCGATCACCGCGGCGACAGAGAAATTCGCACAGTGCGTGACGGTGACGACGCCGAGCACGAACAAGCACCGCGTCACGATCGTCACCACGCCGCTCGTTACGGCGTACGCCTCGAGGACACCGGTCCCGGACACGGTGGTGATCGACCGAACCAAGAGCGCGGGCACGAACCCACTGAACTCGCCATGACCACACGCCTAACGAAAAGGCGCCGCGGCGTCACGCTCGTCGAGCTTCTCGTGTCGTTCGTCATCATGGCGATCATCGGCACGGCGCTCACGCGGATGACCATGTCGCAAGCGCGTTTCTTCAGCCAGTTCGCCGCCAAGCGCGGCGCACGCTCGGCCACACGCGGCGCGATGGGCATGATGCTCGCCGACCTCCGCATGGTCGACCCGACGTCGGGCATCGAGTCTGCCTCGTCGACGTCGATTCAAGTGAAAGCGCCGTACGCCTTCGGCATCGCGTGCCACACCACGGGCACCACGACCTACATCAGCCTCTATCCGACCGACTCGGCGATGTACGCCGGTGCGACGTTCAGCGGGTATGCGTGGCGCGACTCGACGAGCGGGAACTATGTGTACGACACCGTCGCGACCGTTGCCGCGGGGACGACGAGCAACTGCACCGCCGACAGCGTCAGCGTCCTCTCGGGCCGCGCCAAGGTCATCGCGGTCACGTCGTCGTTAGCCGCACCGCCCATCGGCGCGCCGGTGTTCCTGTATCAACGGCTGCGCTATTCCATTGCGAGCTCGTCCGCCGTGCCGGGATCGCTCGGCATCTGGCGTACTGTGGTCGCGACCAATGCAACCGAGGAAGTCGTCGCGCCATTCAAGAATCCGTCGAGCTTCAGATTCTACGTACTGAACCGCGACACGGCTCAGACGCCTGTTCCAACACTCAACCAGATTCGCGGGTTCGAGATCTCGCTCACCGGGGCGAGTCAGAACATCATCGAAGGTCGCACGTCGAGCGACTCGGAACAGGTCACCACCGCTGTCTTCCTGAAAAACCGACCGGACTGAGAGCGCGTACCGTGACCATTCGACTCGCTGCCCGAAAGGGCTTCACGATTCCGATGGCGCTGCTGTTCAGCACCATCATGGTGCTGACGCTCGCGGCGTCATTCACCCTCATCTCGACCGAGCGCCACGTCAACGACGGCTATCACGAGCGCGCGGAGGCGTACGCGATCGCCGAGGGTGCGTTGCAGACGTATCTCACCAACCGCTCGTCGTACGGCCACAGCGGGATGCCGGCTGCGGCGCCCGAATCGGTGCGCATCACGATGTCGCATGGCTACGCGGACGTGGTGCTGCAGCGCATGCGGCCTCCGATCGGCACCGCGCCCGGCGTGTACATCATTCGGTCGCGCGGCACGAGCACGATCTCGCACGTGTGGACGCCCGGCCTCGCCCAACACACCGTGGCCGAAATGGCCACGTGGCAGCCCGGCAGTATGTCGACGACGGGCGCATGGACGAGCCTCACCGGGCTCACCAAGAACGGCTCGAGCGGCACGCTCACCGGCGTCAATCAGTGCGCCGGCGGACCGAGTGTCCCCGGCGTGGCCGTGCCCTCATCGCCCGGTTATAGCCAGAACGGCGGCAAGACGGTGCCGACGGGATCGCCGCCCGTCGACAGCATGGGCACGCAGACGCAAATGGCGAACTCCGTGAAGATCGACTGGAACGGTATCGTCAACCAGAACGCGATCACGCCGACTGTCAGCATGCCTGGCGGCACGTGGCCCTCGTTTGCCGATACGAGCTAATGGCCCGTGATCATGGCCACGGGAGACTTCACACTCCCCGGCAGCGGTCGAGGTCTGCTGATCGTCACCGGCAATCTCACGATCAGTGGCAGCAATACGTGGAATGGCGTCGTCCTGACGGGCGGGAACCTCACGTCTAACGGCAACAACACCATCGATGGCGCGATCGTATCGGGTCTCAACGTGAAGATTCTGCCGCAGGCGCAGTGGCCGTCCACCGGAGCGATCGGCAACGGTACGAAGACCTTCGCCTACAATTCCTGCTACGTCACGCGCGCACTGTCCGGCCTCGGCTCGCTCAAGCCGATGCAGAACTCGTGGTTGGACAACTGGTCCAACTACTGACGCCGATGTGGAGCGCCGGACCCGCTGCCTAACGGCGGGCCGGCGTGGCCCCCGACGCCGCCCGCGCTTCGCGGGCCAGGGCTTCCATCATTTCGCCGCGCCGCTCGAAGAGACGTTTGAGCCGGCGCGGCTTTCGTTTGGCCAGTGCGTACGACGTGAGCAGCGGCAGCGCGATCGTCGAATCCGTGTAGCACACCACGGCGTCCGGCAACCGGTCCGGATCGATCTTGCCCCAGCTCACCGCCTCCGCCGGCGTTGCCCCCGACAGTCCGCCCGTATCGGGGCGCGCATCCGTCACCTGCAGAAAGTAGTCGTGGCCCTTTTCGTCGATGCCCAACACTTCCTGAATTTGCGGCTCCGTCTGCAGCATGAAGTTCTTGGGGCTGCCGCCGCCCATGATCATCACGGCGCTCTTGCCGCCGCCGCGTTTCGCGGCCAGCACGATCGACGCGGTCTCGTTCACGTCGAGATTCGGGTCGAGGACCAGCGCGTTCCCCTCGAGCGCCAGCGCGGCCACGTTCATCCCGATCGACGAGTCGCCGGGCGATGACGTGAAGATCGGCACCGCCGCCGCATACGCCGCCGACAAGAGCGACCGCTGGCCAATGCCTAACGCATTCTCGCGTTCGCGGACGTACCGCCCGCACACCCAGTGGAACTCGGCGCTCGACATGGGGCGCTGGAACTCCGGGCTCCGCATGATCTGGCGAAAGAACGCATCGGTCGACAACAGTACGTCGTAATCGAAGAAGATGTCGTAGATGCGCACCACCCCCTCCTCGCGCAGCACCACGTCGCTCTCCTGCGCGTTCCCGCGGTGCATCGATAGTCCCAACCCGTAGTGCGTGTCGTGATAGAGGTTGGCGCCGGTGGAGATGATCCAGTCCACGAATCCCGCTTCGATGAGCGGGATGAGCGCCGCGAGGC
>DASYXE010000360.1:0-7359 GCA_035935375.1 Gemmatimonadaceae bacterium
TCGCTGATCGTCGTGATGTTGCCGTAGAGGCCCGTGCCGTCGTCGCGCGATGGCGTCGTGCTGTCGCGCAGGGGGATGCCATCGCCCAAGCTCGCTTTCTTCCAGTCCTTCTCGTTCCGCGTGAGATCGGGGCTCAACACCTTCCACGTGGTGCCGCGATCGGTGGTCGCGAGCAGCTTGTTCGCACCATAATAGTACGTGTGCGGATCGTTAGGCGACACGAGAATGGCGGTGTTCCAGTTGAACCGGTACCCGTTCGCCGTGTCGGCCGACACTGGTGTGATGCGCCGCTCCTCGCGCGTCACGAGATCCACCACGTATCCCCGTCCGTTCTGCGAGTTCGTGTAGACGTAGCGCGGATCCGTCGGATCGACAGCGACCTGGAAACCATCGCCGTACTCGAGAAATGTGGCGCCCATGTCCGCGAGCGCGCCGCGCGAGTGCGTGCCGCTCGGAAACGTGAACGTGCCCAGGTCCTGCAGGCCGCCGTAAATCCAGAAGGGATCGCGGCGGTCGATCGCGATGTCGTACAGCTGGCCGATCGGCAGATTGTTCACGTACTCCCAATGCCGCGCGCCGTCGTACGTGAAATACACGCCGCCATCGTTGCCGAGCATCATGTGATCGGGTTGATGCGGATCGATCCACAGGGCGTGGTTGTCGGGGTGCACGCGCACGTTCACCGAATCGTCCGTGAACGTCTTGCCGCCATCGATGGAGACGTGCACCGCCGTGAGCGGCAGCCACACCTTGTTAGCGTTAGTCGGGTCGACGCGGATCTGGCCATAATAGTTGCCGCGCTCGTCCAGCCGATTCTGGCGCGTCCACGTGGTCCCGCCGTCAGTGGAACGGAACACGCCGCCGTTCCGGTTCTCGATCACCGCGTACACGGTGCGCGGGTCGCTCTTCGCGATCGCGACGCCGATGCGACCCGTGTTGCCGGTGGGCAGCCCGTTGGTCAATCGCGCCCAGGTATCGCCGCCATCGAGTGAGCGCCAGAGGCCGCTGCCCGGGCCGCCGCCAACGAAGCCGAAGGCGCGGCGCCGCCGCTCGTACGTCGCGGCGAACAGCGTGCGACCATCGTCGGCCATCGCGACGTCGATGACGCCGGTGTTCGCATCCACGCCCAACACCTTCTTCCACGTGGCGCCGCCATCTTTCGTACGAAAGAGTCCGCGCTCCTCGTTAGGCCCGAACAGATGGCCGACCGCGGCGACGAACACGATGTTCGGGTCGCGCGGGTCGATCACGACGCGGCCGATGCTCTGCGTTTCGCGGAGGCCCATGTACTGCCACGTGGTGCCGCCGTCGAGCGAGCGATACACACCATCGCCGAACGTCGAGGTCTGGCGATTGTTCGGTTCGCCCGTGCCAACCCACACGATGTTCCGATCGCTCGGCGCGATCGCGATGTCGCCAATGGACAGATCGCTGCCCGACTGGTCGAACACCGGGTCCCAGGTGATGCCGTTGTCGCGGCTGCGGAACACGCCGCCGCTCGCCGTGCCCACGAAGATGATGCGCGGGTCGTCGGCAACGGCCTCGATGTCATCGACGCGACCGCCGAAGGATGCCGGGCCGATGGCGCGCCACGCGGTGTCGGGCCACGCCGGCGTCTGGGCCGCGAGCGACCCTACGCCTAACAAAAGAACGGTGCCGGCGACGATCGCCGGCACCCGCATACGGAAATCCATCATTGGTGGAACGTGCCTCCCTTAGGCAGTCCGTCTGTTATGGGCTCGAGCGGCCGCACCTCGATCGCGCCGGACGTCGCCGGGTCGCCATCCGTGCCTGGATTGCCGCCCTTGATGATCGACCGCGGCTTCCCGTTGATCTGCCAACTGTACACGTAGCGGCCTTCGGTGAGCGGCAGCGTGACCACCCATTTGTCGCCTTCGCGCGTGGCCGGCACGGAATCCAGCGTGAAATCGCCCACGATCGCGACCGACGTATCGCCGGCCGCCCGGGAGGCGGGCAGCTCGAGGCGCACGTGCTGTCCCCAGTGCCGCTGCAGCAGCAAGTGATGTTTCGGATCGACGTGCACGGCGGTCACCGAGTCCGAGCGGCCGAGCACGATCGTATCGGCGCGCGTCGTTAGGCGAATCTTCCGGTGTATCGTGCCGCCGTCTGCCAGGGTCAGCGCGAGGTCCAACGGGAGGTCGAACGGCGGGGTCGGCTGCACCTGCGACACGATCAGGCGGTGGCCGCTCACTTCGGTTCGCACGTCGGGGACGACCTTTTCCGCGAACCACGGCATCGCGAACGACGTCAGGTCCCGCTTGCCCGCGTGCGACATCGCGTCGATCAACTCTTGATAGCCGGCGGTCTTGCCGTCGGCCTGGCGCTGCACGTATTCGCGAATGCCGCGGTCGAACGCGCTGTCGCCCAACAACTCGTCGAACATGTGGAAGATCCACGCGCCCTTCGAATAGTGCACGCTCCCGTTGTCCGGGTTGCCGAGGATGCTGATGCGATCCTCGGAGCCGAGCATGTAGCCGTTGCGGAGTCGGTTCCAGTAGTCCCGCTCGACCGAATCACCGTACATGGCGCGCAGCATCACCGATTCGGCGAACGTCGCCCAACCCTCGCGCAGCATGTTCGCCGCCGGGCCGGTGGCGTTCATGGTCCACGCGTGCGACACTTCGTGCGCGAACACGAACGATGGGCCGCGCATGCCTAACTCTACGAGCACATCGGCCTTGCTGCCGGAGATGACCGCGTCGGTCATGCGAACCATGAAGCCGCGCGGGCCGAGTCCGCGATCCTCGACGGCGGCAATGTAAGGCGGGTACGGTCCGCCGAACCGCGCGTTGAGCACGCTGTCGATCGGTCGGAGCTCGGCGGCCAGCGAATCGTGCGAGAAGTGGAACGACGGCGTGGTGAACGTCACGAATTGCACGCCGCGCACGTCGCTGCTGACCGGCCGCCAATCGCGATCGTAGATCAGACTGAGCAACCACGTGGGATACGTGCTCTGGCCGATCACCGTGCGCACGCCGCCGGTCACGGTGTCGTGCTGCGGCAGCGTGGTGGTCAAATAGTACTCGGCCGGCAACCGTACGGTCATCGTCGCCGGGCCGAGGTCGTTGGCACTGTTGTAGTCGAAGAACGGATGCCAGGCGTCGGTGTTGTGGTAGGCGCCGTAGGCGGGTATCGAATCGCCCGGAGCCGCCGCGACCTCGTGGGACGGGCGGTTGGCATCGCGCAGCGAGTACGACATCGTCAGTTGGGCGTGATCGCGCTTGGGCGCCGCCATCCAAAGGACGCCGCCGCCTAACGACCAGGCCACCGAATCGCCATCCACGCGCAGCCTCGCGATCCGCACATCGTTATTGAGCCGGACCGCGAGGCCGTAGTCACTGCCGACCACGATCGATATCGTGTCCTCGACGTGGATGTCTCGACCCGGTACAAGCTCGACGTGCATCACCTGGCCGTGAATGTAGTCGAGTGAATCGATCGGCAGCTGGCGCGCGATGTGCCAGCCATCTGCGCGCTGTACGGCCTCGTAGAAGCCCGAGAAATGACGAACGAGGTTGGCTTCATCGCCGCCGTTGCCGGCCTTGACCGTGCCGGTGAGCAGTAGCACGGCGCGCTGCCCGCCCTGCCAGACCACACGCCGTGTGTTCGCCTCACGCAACATTTTGCGTTGGACGGCCGAGTGCATCACGGCGCGGCCCAGCGAATCCGGGTCGACGCTGTCGAACGCGGCAAGCGACCCGCCGACGAACCCGTTGAGAAACAACGCCGCGAGCGAGTCCGGCGTTGGGGCGGCGGCCCGGCCGACAGGTACCATCGGGGCCGGCCCCGGCACCGGCCGCGCGGCACAGGCGCCTAACGTCATGGCGGCCGCGGCGGCCACCGTCCATCGCGCGAGTCGCGCCGATTCTACCACACAGCCGATCACGAGCACTCTCTTTCCATAGCTGCTCCCGGTACATCACGGAGTACTTGCCTACAAAGTAGGCACGTACTCTCTGATGGTCCTCGAATGGCCGGTGGCCAATCCATCGCTGGCCAGCTGCGGCTTCAGCGGTAGTGCCAGGCGTCCGCGGTCGTGCCCGCGGGGGCGTTCCTGGCGATCTGCGCGGCCATCGCGCGCAGCATCACGCCGGTCGTCGTTGGGCGGATGCCGTGCCCCTTCATAGGCCGACCGTACTCGAACGTGGCCTCGGCGCGCGGCGTGCTGACCGTGTCCAGAAACGCCTGCGCTTTGTACACGGCCATGTTCAGGTAAAAGTTGTCCATGTCGCCGGCGTAGAAGTGCATTTTGCCGACGAGCTGCGGGCCGATCGTGGACCAGTGCTTCTGCATGTACGCCGTGAGATCGAAGCCGTGGTCGCGCATGTAATCGGCCACGCTGTGATCGATCGCACCGGTGGCCTTGTCCCACAGGGGCTTGGGATATCCATCGGCGCCGACCGGCCCGTACACCGCTTCCCACGCTTCCTGCTGCTCGGCCGACCGGCCGTGGGAGCCGAGCACTGCCTCGAGCTGGCTCAGTTGGCGCTCGGTGATGAGCACCTGGCCATCGGTGCTGCGGAACATGGGCCGCTCCGGGAGCACCCACTTGGCGTTAGGCGGCGTGAACGCGTTCGTGTCGTTGTAGACGTCGACGAGCGCCCACTGATGGAAATCGATGGGGTCGGGATAGTAGATCCACGCGCCGCCGAAGAAATCGGGGTGGTAGAGCTGTAACGCCGCCGATTCCCAGCCACCGGTCGAGCCGCCGGACAACACGCGCGCGTACGGTTGGCGAATGATGCGGAAGTGCGACTCGATGTACGGAATGAGCTCGGTCATGATCGCGTCGCCGTACGGGCCGTCGTTGGCCGAGTTGACGGCGTACGAGTCGTCGAAGTACGGCGTAGGATGCAGAAACGTGACCATCAGCATCCGCGGAAAATCGTCGGACGTCCAATCCTGATAGAGGCGGTAGCCTTCGACGCGGCGCAGGTTCACGACCCACGCGCGATGCCCAACGACGTTCGAGTCGACGGGCTCGATGGCCTCTTCCTGGAAGTGATACGGCGGCGCGAGGCTGAAGTGATCCTGCTCGTAGTCGACTGGATAGTTGACTTCGGGATGCTCGTCGTAGCCCTTGGGCAGCAGCACCACGGCACCCAGATACATCGGGTGACCCCAGAACTTGGTGAGCAGCGCACTCTGGATCTTGATGTGCTTGATCCACTTGGTGTCGGCGGGCACCTGCACGGGCGGGAGCACGTGGTCGAGCGACAAGCGCGTGGCCGCGCTCGCGTGCGGACCGATGTGCACGCGCACGACGCCGCTCACGAGATTGCCGGGCGAGTCGCCGTACTGCTGCCCTTCCCACTGGTCCATGTGCACCCAGATGGTGTGCCCGTCGGCGCGGTGCACCTGGGTGTAGACGTTCATCACGGCCTGGGCGTAGTAGTCGCCGGCCGGGACGTCGCCTAACGTCGCGAACGGGAATCCGTGCGTCGCGCCGCCCAGTCTGGCGCTGGTGTTAGGCGCGAGCTGCGAGACGTCGATGCCGAACACCGGCCCGTTGGAGCCGAGCGCGCCGCCCTGGAACCGAGGCTCGGGCGTGCTGTCCTTCGAGAGGAAGAGCAGCACGCGACCGGTAATCGGCCCCTGGTGCGCGGACGCCGGGAAAGAGACGTCGAAGACCGGGCCATGTTGAGCCGATACAGGCCAGGCCGCGGTAAGGACCAGGCAAGCGGCGGCGGCGGCACCGCGACGCGCAGATCGCAGGTCAATCACAATCATCGATAGCTGAGTAGCCGCAATTCTTGTCGACCCATCATCGCCCGGCAATTCCGGTTACAATCGGCGATGCGCCGGCCTTGCCCAACGCGGCATTGATCGACTTGAGCCCGCCTAACGCGTCACGCAGGCGCCGCAACTGGGCATCGAGCCGCGCGGCAAGCTCGGAGAACACGGCATAGTCCTGCGCGGTGGGCCGCGCGTTGCCTTGACCGGTGTATGCGGCGAGCTCGGCGAGCTTGTCGTTGAGGCCGATCGGATAGTTGAGCGGATCTTCGCTGGCGCGCGTACGCACCTGATAGATCGACTCCTCGATGTCCGTGAGCGAATCCTCGAGTGCGGTCGCTGCTGCCTTGGCGTCTCCGAGCTGCGACGCGCGCGCGCCGAGTTGAGCACGCACGCTGCGGATCGTCTGGACGGCGTTGTTCGAGGCGCCGATCGCGTCGGCGATGCGCGTGAGGAGCGCAAACTGCGCGACCAGGTCCGCTTGCGTCGCTCGCGAGCGCGGATCCGGACGCAGCACGAACGACTGCGTTTGCGCACGGCCGTTCACAGTTAGGCGGACGGCGTAGCCGCGGGGAACGACGTTGGGGCCGACCGGATTGCCGGCCCACAGCACCATGCCCTTGAACGACGCCGGGTCGGGCATCCGGAGATCCCACGCGAACGTGTTCAGCCCCGCCTTGTTGGGCGCGATCGGTTGGCGCCGCACCGGCACCTCCACGTCTTCCACCCCACTCGACGTATCGGCCGGATTCGCCACCCGGCTGCTGAACGAGCGGAGCACGCGACCGGTCGCGTCGAGGAAATCGAGCGTGACCGTGTCGTTGGGCGAGCGGAGCCAATAGTAGACCACAGCGCCCGAGCGCGGGTTGCCCGCTTTGGGCGGTCCGGCGTCGTGTTGGGCGCCGTTGGTCGGGCCGCCGGAGAACGTGGCGCGATACACGGGATTTGGCGCGAACAGAAACGCATCGCGCGCGACGACCTGGGGCGTGAGCTGCCGGAGCGGCGCGATGTCATCCAATATCCAGAACCCGCGTCCGTGCGTGGCGGCGATGAGGTCGCCGTTCTTGATCGCAAGATCGTGCACGGGAACGATGGGCAGGTTGCGACGGAGCGACTGCCAGTGTGCGCCGTCGTCGAACGACAACCAGACGCCCCGCTCCGTGCCGACGTACAGCAGTCCGCGGCGTTCGGGATCCTCGCGGATCACGCGCGTGAATTCAGTGGACGGGATGCCCGCCGCGATCGATGTCCAGTGTTTGCCGTAGTCGGTGGTCTTGTACAGGTACGGCCGGAAATCATCCATTTGATAGTGATTCGCGGCCAAGTACGCGGTGCCTGCATCGAAGTGCGATGGCTCGATGATCGAGATCCGCATCCACTCGGGCAGGTTGGGCGGCGTCACGTTGGTCCAGGTGGCGCCGCCGTCGCGCGTGAGGTAGATCATGCCATCGTCCGAGCCCGTCCAGATCTCGTTGGTCACGACGGGCGACGGCGCGATGGCGAAGATCGTCCCGTAGTACTCGACGGACGTCTGGTCTTTCGTGATCGGCCCGCCCGACGGGCCTAACGTGCGCGGGTCGTGGCGCGTGAGATCCGGACTGATCA
>DASYXE010000361.1:0-8939 GCA_035935375.1 Gemmatimonadaceae bacterium
CGTCAGCATGCCGCCGACCATGGGCGCGGCGATGCGTTTCATGACGTCGGCGCCGGTGCCCTGCGACCAGAGTATCGGGACGAGCCCCGCCATGATGGCTGTGACGGTCATGAGTTTCGGGCGCACACGGTCCACCGCGCCCTCGGTCACTGCGGCGTCCACGTCCGAGCGTCGCAGCACGGTCCCGCGCTGGGCTCGCACACGGTACGCATGGTCCAGATAGATCAGCATGACGACTCCCGTTTCCGCCGCCACTCCTGACAGCGCGATGAAGCCGATCGCCACGGCGACGCTCAGATGGTATCCGAGGAGCCACATGAACCATACGCCGCCCACCAGCGCGAACGGCAGTGACAGCATCACGATCACGCTTTCGGCCGCGCTCTCGAACGTCGCGTAGAGCAGCAGCCAGATGATCGCGAGCGTGACGGGTACGACGACCCGCAATCGGGCGGCCGCGCGCTGCAACGCTTCGAACTGCCCCGACCACTCGAGGCGGTAGCCTGCCGGCAGGATGATTTTCTGCCTGACGAGCCGTTGGGCGTCGGCGACGTACGAGCCGATGTCGCGGCTCCGGACGTCGACGTACACGATGTCGTTGAGCACCGCGTTCTCGGACTTGATGAGCGTGGGCCCGCGCGCGATTCCGATGTGGGCCAGGGTTCCAAGTGTGACGTGCGCGCCGCTTGGCGTGGACACCAGCAGGCTCGCGATTTTCTCGGGTGTATCGCGCAGCTCGCGCGGATAGCGGACGAGGACGGAATAGCGCTCCCGCCCCGCGATCACCTGGCCTACCTCCATCCCGCCCGCCGCCGTCGCAAGCGCCATCTCCACGTCGCCGGCATTCAGGCCGTAGCGCGCGGCGGCATCCCGATCCACGGTCACGTCGAGGTACTCGCCGCCCATCGCCCGCTCCGCGAAGACGCTGTTCGTTCCGATGACCGAGGGCAGAAGCCCTTCGAGCTGCGCGCCGATCCGGTCGAGCGTATCGAGGTTCGGCCCGAAGATCTTGATGCCGACCGGCGTCTTGATGCCCGTGGCCAACATGTCGAGCCGGTTCTTGATCGGCATCGACCACATGTTCGCCACGCCGGGCGTGCGCACGGAATTGTTCGCCTCGGATACAATGGAATCGTACGTCACGCGCGGCCGCCATGCGCCGCGGTCCTTGAGGATCGCGATCGTCTCGATCATCGACAGCGGCGCCATGTCGGTGGCCGTTTCAGCCCGTCCGATTTTGCCTAACACCATGGCGACTTCCGGAATGCGTGCCAGTGCGGCGTCACGCTGCGTGAGCACGAGCTTGGCTTCGCTCGTGCCGATACCGGGCAGGAGCGAGGGCATGTCCATGATCGAGCCTTCGTTCAACGGCGGCATGAACTCGCTGCCGAGATGCGACCACGGATAAAGCGTGGCAAGCAGAAGCGCGGCTGCGCCCAACAACGTCGACCATCGGTGGCGCAACACGAACGCGATGAGCGGACGATAGATGCGAATGAGCCCGCGATTGACCGGGTTCGAAGCCTCCGGCTGCACCCGGCCGCGGATGAAGAGACCCATCATCACCGGCACCAGCGTCACCGAAAGCAGCGCTGCGGCGGCCATCGCGAGTGTCTTCGTCCACGCGAGCGGCTTGAAGAGGCGCCCCTCTTGCGCCTGGAGCGCGAAGACGGGAAGGAACGATACCGTGATGATGAGGAGCGACATGAAGAGCGCCGGACCGACCTCGCTCGCCGCGTCCACGACGAGTGCCCAACGGGAGGGACCGGGATCCCGGCCTTCATGCGTGGCGCGTTCGATGTGCTTGTGGAGGTTCTCTACCATGACGATGGCCGCGTCGATCATCGCGCCGATGGCGATCGCGAGACCGCCCAGGCTCATGATGTTCGCGCTCAATCCAAGCACGCGCATGGCGAACAACGCGATGAGCACGCCGAGCGGCAGCGTAACGATTGCGACGAGTGCGCTGGAGGCGTGCAATAAGAAGAGAACGGCGACGAGCGCGACAATGATCGACTCCTCGACGAGCTTCTCGCGTAGCGTCCGAATGGCTGCGTCGATGAGTCCCGACCGGTCGTAGCCATCGGCAAACACCACGCCGTGCGGCAGTGTGTGCTGCACCTCTGCCATCTTCGCCTTCACGCCACGGATCACCTCGCGTGGGTTCGCGCCGTATCGCATCACCACCCACCCGGTCACGACCTCGCCGCGTCCGTCGAGATCCGCGATCCCGCGCCGGATCTCCGGGCCTAACTGCACGTCGGCCACATCGCCGACGGTGACCGGCGCGCCGCCCGCACCCGTTCTGACGACGACCTTGCGAATGTCATCCAGCGTCGCGAAGCGCCCGCGGCCGCGAATGACGTACTCGGTTCCCGCCATCTCGAGCACGCGACCGCCCACGTCGGCGTTGGCGTTTTGGATCGCGTCGGTGAGCGCGCGCATCGGGATGTCATAGGCGAGCAGTTTGGCAGGATCCACCACCACCTGATACTGCTTTTCGAATCCGCCGAGTGAGGCGATTTCCGCGACGCCCGGCACCGCGGTGAGCGCGGGTCGAATCGTCCAATCCTGGATGCTGCGCAGCGTCGCCAGATCCAACGTGCCAGTGGTATCCCGCACCACGTACTGCATCACCCAACCCACGCCGGTGGCGTCGGGCCCCAGCGAGGGCTCGGCGCCGGCCGGCAGCTTGCTGCGCACACCGTTCAGATACTCGAGCACGCGACTCCGCGCCCAATACAGATCGGTGCCATCGGCGAACACGACGTACACCGCCGACAAGCCGAACTGGCTCATGCCGCGCACGACCTTCACGTTAGGCACCTTGAGCATCTCGGCCGACAACGGGTATGTGACCTGATCCTCGACGGTTTGTGGGGCCTGGCCCGGCCACTCCGTCATGACGATGACCTGGACATCCGAGAGGTCCGGGATCGCGTCGACCGGCGTGTGCACCATGGCCCAGACGCCAGCCACGGCGAGCACGACGGACACGCCGCAGACCAACAGCCGGTGTCGCACGGACCATTGGATGAGCCACGTCAGGATGAGTCTCATGGCGTCATCTCCCCGGGCGCCTGGCCGATCATGGATCGCATCACCTGATCGAGGTTCGCCTCGGAGTCGAGCAGGAACTGAGCGGACGTCACGACGCGCTGACCGGGCTCGAGGCCGGAGAGCACTTCGGTGTAATCGCCGCCCGTTTGTCCGATCCGGATGGCGGTTGGTGCGAAGCGGCCGCCGCCCTTGTCGACGAACACGAGCGTGCGTTCGCCGGTCCGCAGCACCGCGGACGAGGGAACCGTGACGACGGCGCCGCCGCCGGTCCGGATGCGCACGGTCGCGTACATGCCTAACTTGAGCGCGCCATCCGGATTGGGAACCGTGACCCGGGCGCGGAAGGCGCGCGCGGCCGTATCGAGCACGGGATATACGTACGCCAACCGTCCGACGAGCGTTCGGTTCGGCAGGCCGACCACGGCCATGTCGACGGGCGCCCCCGTGTGCACGAGGCCGGCGTCGGACGCGCGAAGCTGGACATCGACCCACACGTCGGACAGATCGGCGATCGTGTACAGGCGCTGCCCCGCGGCAACGGCTTGGCCCTGCACGACACCTTTGTCGATCACCACGCCCTCGGCCGGCGAATACAGTGTGACCATCCGCGCCGCACGCCCAGAGCGCAGCATGGCCTCGATCTGTGCGTCGGAGACATCCAGGAGCGACAGGCGGCGTCGCGCCCCGGCGACGAGATCGCTCGTGCCGGCAGGGACGCCGGGAACGTCGCTCGCGTCGACCGCGCGTTGGCTGCCGGCAGCCGCGAACAGGTCCTGCTCGGCGGCCAAGACATCGGGCGAATAGATGTCGAGTAGCGGATCGCCGCGCCTAACGGACTGACCCGTGGCGCCGACCTCCAATCGCTCCACGATGCCGCTGAACTTGGGCGCGACCTGTGCGACGCGCCGCTCGTCGGCCACGATGACACCCGTGGCGCGCAGGTCGGTCGCGAGTGACCGGACGGCCACCGTGCCGAACGTGACGCCGAGCTGCCGGACCTGTGCCGGCGTGAGCCTAACGGTACCGCTGTCCGCCGCCGCCGCGCCCATGCCAGGCATGCCGGCCATCCCGGGCATGTTCGCCATGCTGCCGGTGTCGGGCGCGTGCGCGGCCGGCGGAGCGGTCGATGCCGCACCGGAGTTGCCGCGACCGTTCTGACACGCTGCGATAGTCAGCGCGACACCCGCCACGCCGACCCGCGCGGCCCATATCGCTCTCGGGTGGCGATTCATGGCGCAGCCTCCCGCAGCACATCGCTGCCCGCCACCTGCTGCAGCTCTGCCAGTTTCTTCGCGAAGTCGGTGAGCGACTTGGCGTACTCGATCTCGTAGCTCAACAACGTCGAGCGCGCGTCGAGCACCGCTACGAGGTCGCCACTGCCCGCGTCATATGCCGCCGTCGCGGCCGACACCATGCCTTGACCTTGCGGCAGCACAGCCTTCACGTCGATGGCGAGCTGCGTGCGATCGCGTTCCAGATCGCTCACCAATCCAGCAGTACGCGCGCGCAGATCGTTGACCTGCGCCTGATGTTCGGCGTGCAGCGCGAGCAGCTCGTCGCGCGCCGCCGCGACGTCGAGGTCCTGATTGCGCGCGTGCTGAATTGGAATCGGGATCGAGACTTGCGCGGTCAACATGTCCGTCAACCCGTTTCGCTGTCCGTACTGTACGGAGACGTCGACGTCGGGTCGGGTCGCCTTTTCGTCGAGTGCAAGGCGCGCCGTTTGAGCGGCAATGCGTGCTTCGTGCTCGCGCAACATTGGACTGTTGTCGACCGCGAGTTGCTGGATGCTGTCGAGCGGCAGGAGCGGCGAGTCCGCCACGCGGGCGCCGAGCGACTGCGCGGCGAAGTGAATCGCCGACGCGGAATCGGCCACAGCAGCCGCAGCGACGCGTCCCGGGATCGACGCAGGTCCGAGCGGCGTGTCGCTCTCCTGGTTCAAGAGCGCGTTCAGCGCGGCGAGTGCCGCGCGACGTTGCTCGAGCAGGTCGCTGGCTTGATCCCCGAGTTGCGCCGCGCGCACGCGCGCCGCCAGTACGTCGTGTTGGGCGCTCGAACCGGCGGTGTACCGCGCCGCTGTCACGCGCACGATCCCGGCGAGCACGTCGCGCTGCCCGGCGACCAAGGTCAGCGCCTGGTCGGCGAACGCAACGTCGTAGTACGCATCGCGAACTCGGCGTGCGACGTCGAGGCGTGCCGTGAGCAGCATCGCTCTCGCGGCGTCGACTTGTCGTTGGGCGACGCGCTGTTGAAGCGCCAACTTTCCGGGGAACGGGAAACGCTGACTCACGCCGATGGTTCGCATGGTCATCGGATCGGGTCCGTTCGCCGGCGCCTCGCTGCCGAGCGGTAGATTTACGATGCCCGCGGTGAGCAGCGGGTCTGGTCTCGCTCCGGCCGGACCGACGCGCGCGACCGCGGCATCGACCCGGGCACTGGCGGCGGCCACCATCGGGCTCACGGCGAGTGCCAGCGTGATGAGCGAATCGGCCACCTCGGCGGAGGCAGGCGGCCTGCGGGCGATCGTGGCCGCTTGCTGTCCCAGCACGGTGGCGGGATCGACTAACGGAAACAGCAACGTGCAGACGGAGATGGCGATCGCGCCCGATGCGCGTCGCGGTGAGCGACTCCACATGAGGATGGTCTCGTCCAGGGATGGCGGTCCGGTGTCCGTCGAGACGACGACGGATCGAACGCGCGGCGCGGCGCGAGAGCCTGGCGCCTAACGCACCCGGCCCTCGGCGGTCACAACCCGATCGGGTTTACGCGCGAGGAGGCGGGAGCTCGGGAGGTGTGGCGCGCGCGGCGGGCGCGAGGACGACCAGCGGCATGATGGCGGAGCGCACCGGCAGCGATCGCGTTGCGCTCGGCGCCGGCGGTACGATGATCGCGGGCGCACACGCGGACATCGGCTGGCAGGTGCCGGGGCCGAACGGGCGATCGCAGGGAGGCTGCGGGTGCCGGTCCGAGTTGGCTGGAGCATGCGAGGTCGCTGCCATGTCCATGCCCCGCATGTCGCTCGGCATTCGCGCCCGGGCCTGGCTATCGATCTGCCTAACGCAAGCAACACCGTCGGCAGCCAAGGCAAATTGGCTGCAGAGGAGCAGGACGAGCCAGGCGGCATGCCGGCGCAGACGGATCATTGGAGCTAAGATAGCGCGCGAGGTCAGGCGGCCGCTATGGCGATGTTGCCGAACCCAGGCCTATCGGCGGCGACGACCGGCACCCCTTGACCCTGTAGTCTACAACAACGTTTAAGATCCAGCATGGCTGAGCCAACGACGATGGTGCTGAGAATCGGCGACCTCGCCAAGGCGGCGTCGGTCAACGTGCAGACCGTCCGGTACTATGAACGCCTGGGCATGCTCCGGCCGGAACGACGGACCGCGGCCGGCTATCGGGAGTACGACAGTGAGGCGGCGCTCCGGCTTCGATTCATCAAGCACGCGCAACTCCTCGGTTTTTCGCTCAAGGAAATCGACGAGCTCCTGCGCTTGCGAGTACGCCGCGGGGCCGCGTGTGCGACGATCGAACGAAAGACGCGAGACAAAATCGCGTTCATCGACGCGAAGATGCGCGAGCTGCGGAGACTCAAACGATCGCTCCAGCGCATCGCGCATGCGTGCGAAATCCGAAAGCCAACCGCGGATTGCCCGCTGCTCGAGTTGCTCGAGGAGGGTGAAGTCCGGCAATTGCCAACCGGCGTTGGGAGGGCGGAATGACCCAGGAACAACGCGCAGTGCCGTGGATCGAATTGGTGTACGATCGGGATTGCCCGAACGTGGATCGCGCTCGTGCGGCGATTCGCCAAGCACTGGTCGCGATACGCGCGCCGGTCGTGTGGCGCGAATGGGACTCTGCGGCCGACGCGACGCCAGTGGCGCTGCGAATGCTCGGCTCGCCAACCGTACTCGTCAATGGGCATGACGTTGCGGGCGCCGGCAGTTCGGTCGTGCCACCTGTCGCGAACTCGTGCCGCATTTATCGCGACGACGGCGGCGCTGTGTCCGGTGCACCTTCCGTGGAAGTCATTCTCAGAGCGATGACGACTACTGGCGCGCCGCGGGAGATCACGTGAGTACTCGAACCGGGGCGTCACAAGGGAGTGATGGCTATGACGGCGGCGCGCGGAACGCCGGCGCGATCGGAGCAGCGACAACCGGCGTCGGCGCTGCACTTCTCACGCTCGTCGCCGGTGCGTGCTGCGTTAGTCCGGTTCTCGCGCCTCTCATCGTTGGTATTTTGGGGGCGAGCGGTGCGGTGTGGGCGGTGAGCCTCAAGCCATACACGTGGTGGATTCTTGGCGGTGCCGGCCTCGCTCTCGCAGGCGGCTTCTGGACGGTGTATCGCCCACGCGCGTTCTGCGCCACAGGGGTCGGCACGTCGCGCGGTCGCGTACTGCCGCTCATCGCGAAGGGCTCGCTCTGGTCAGGCGCAGTGTGTTGGACCACGGCGCTGGTGCTGCGCCTCGTGCTCCCGCAGTAGCGGGAGATCAACGGTGCCTTCGATCGTTCGGGGAGCGTGTGTTATGCGCGACGGGATCCGCGGTGTGATGACGGTTGTCGGAGCGGCCGCTGTCCTTGGCTGCGGTCGCGCGCAGGAGTTGCCGCATGAAAGCCTGGCGAGCCTCGATCCCCTGCGCGCAGCCTTCAACGCCGACTCGGGGAAGGTGCGAGCAATTTTTCTCGCATCCCCCACGTGAGGGGAGTGTCTGCACGGCGCAGTTGCGCTAACGGACGCCTGGCTCAGGAAGGACAGCTCGAACGACGTCGCCGTGTATGTGGTCTGGTCCCCGGAGCTCGGCGCGCGCGAAAAGAACGTGGCGAGCGCGTCGTCCCTCGTTCCGGATCGACGCGCGCGCCAGTACTGGGACGGGAACAAACTGGTGGGTGGAGCCTTCGAACCGATTCTTGGCTTGCCCTTGCCGGCCTGGGACACGTGGATGCTGTTCGACCGGAACACAGTGTGGCGGGGCGATGCGCCACCTCAACCAGCGTGGTGGGAGCATCAGCTGAGCGTTGGGCCACCGGCACTTCACCTCGATCCGGAGCGTTTCGCCTCGCACGCCAGGACCTTGGAGCAGGAGCGCAGCCCGCGCGACTGACCGCGGACGAAACGAGCCCGGCCCTTGTTCAATCGAGAAATCTTGATATATTGACGATGTGACCGCCACCGCTCCGAACATCCGTCGAGCAACCAAGCTCTTTCACGCGCTCTCCGACGAAACGCGCGTATCGATCGTGGAGATGCTCCAGGATGGCGAGCGATGTGTGTGCGAGCTGCAGGACGCGCTCGACGCCGCGCAGTCCCGGTTGTCGTTTCACCTGAAAGTGCTCAAGGACGCCGGCCTGGTGATCGATCGCAAGGATGGACGATGGGTGTACTACGCGTTGAATTCGGACGCCTTCGCCGAGATGCAGGAGGCCCTCGCAGGGCTCAAGCCGTCGCGGCGCGCGATGCCCGTCCGCCGAGGCGCGGCGTGTTGCGACTGAAGACCTTTTCGTTTCTTCAATATATCAATATTTTTCGATCTTATATACTTGACAAAGCGCTACACGGGGAGCAACGTCGATGACTAGCACGACGCCCCGTTGTTATTCGGAAATGGAACATCTCGCCTCGGTGTTCTTCTCCGACGCGCCCCCTCAAGACTGCTTCATGAATTTGTACTCCGCCTTTTACGACGCTGCTGGGCAAGAAACGCAGCCGGAACTCCACGTCGTCGCTTGCGCTGGAGTCGTGGCCACAGCCGACAAGTGGAGGAAGTTCGAGGCGGAATGGCGCGACATTCTGGACCGCTTCGGCGTATCTGAGTTTCATGCGAAGGACTACGCCAACCGTGCTGGCCAATTCAAGGGCTGGAAGGCGGACGATGCACG
>DASYXE010000362.1:0-5874 GCA_035935375.1 Gemmatimonadaceae bacterium
GCAAGACCGGTACCGCGCGACGAGCGCGGGCGTGCTAACTATCCGGCCGTTCCGTCGGCGCGTGCGGGCCCGGTCCCGGGAGCGGCGGAAATTCACCTCCTGCTGCCTCTGCTTGCAGCAAGTGGCCGATCGTGCGGTAGCGATAGATCACCGCGGCGTTGTTCTGGAACAGGCCGCCGGTGTCGGCGCTCGGTCCGTACGTCGAGTAGAGCGGTTGTCCCCAGAGGCGCAGATACACGGTGAGCTGGCCGCGGTGGTGCGACGAGTGCGTGAGGCGGCGCGTGAGTACCCAGGCGCGCGAGCGTTGGGTGTCGAAGAACGTCGTCCCCTCCTCGAACCACGACTCCGGTTTCCGCTCGAGCTCTGTTAGGCGAACAGCGGACGCCGCGGCGTAGTGCTCCAGGAACGACACCCGGGACTCCGCCGGCGGCAGCACGGGCATCGGCACGACGATGCCGAGCATCGTGCGCATCCAGGTGTCCTCGCTCACGCACTGATGGACCATGTGCTCGAGCGGTGTGCGGGCCCGCGGTTCCGGGCGAAACGTCATGCGGGCGTCCGGAATCTGCGACCACACGCTCAAGGTCTTGATCCGCTCGGTCTTGTACGTCTCGATGAGGAAGTCGTACCGCACGGCGCTCTCCAGAAAGACCCCAACCTTCCGGCTCGAACGGGCCCGTTACACGCGGAAGGTAGGCACCGGGACGTGCGCGATGGTAGATTACGGCTCAACCCGATTGGAGACCCGATGCTGAAAGCGTTCGACTTCGAGGATAACGGCCGGACATTCAGCTGCAGGGTCGAGGGACCGAGCGGCGCACGAACCGAGCTATGGTGGTGGTTCCGTGTCTCAGGCGACCAGAACCGGTATGCGCCGTTTCAAGCCAAGTCGGGCGACACGCAAGAGTCGGTCAGATCGCGTATCGCAGCCTACTACGCCGACTTGCTGTTCAAGCGGTCGCAGCCGCCGCAGCCGCGCCAGCACTGGGCGCACCGCACGAGAAACACGGCCGGACAGGAGGGCGGAGCGCCGGCGCGCTAGTCAGGGTTTGGAGTCGGGATCGAGTCCAGCGCGCCGGGCAAGCGTTTTCTTGAGCCAGGGCGGCACGTTGAGCGCCGCGAGGTCGGCTTCCGCCACGCGCTGACTGGCCAGGTCCCAATCGATCACGGGCGCCACCTCCTCGTCGCTTGCGGCGAGCGAGGCGAGCGCCCGATCGACTATTGCCTCCCCACCGGGCACCGACATACCCAGCTCGACCTCCGCCCGGCGGCAAAATCGCTCGTGCCGCGCGGCGATCTCGCGCGTGAACGCCACGCCGCGGCGGTCCAGTCGTGCGTGCATGGCTTCGTGCACGATGGTGGACGCGATCTGCGCGGTGGTGAACTCCGGATTCACGCTGAAGGTGAGCTCGATGAGACAGGTGCGCTCGTCGGGGAAGTACGCGCCGCGGCAGGGATAGCGCCGCACCGCGATGCGCGCGAAGTCGCGCACGAGGTGGCGAAAGTACCACGGCTGATGGCGCTCGATGATGCCTAACGCATCGTCGAGGCGGGCGAACACGTGCTCGGTGTCGATGTCGGGGCGCGTGTTGACGACGTCCACCATGACGCCGCGCAGCGACCGCGTGCGCGAGACCGAGCCGAAGAGCGACCGCGCGAGGCGGTCCTGCCAGCGCTCCATCGTTCTCTCCGTTAGTCCGAGGTCCGCCAGTGGTCGCGCTCGTGCGGCGTGAGCACGGATCCGATCTCGGCGCAGGCGGCGACCAGGGCGACGCACAATCCGGACACCAACAACACGACGCCCAGAGCCAGCGCCGGTCGGGCGCGAAAGACGAACCACAGCGGGCGCCATACGCCCGCGGTATGACGGGGCACCGGCACAAAAAAGAAGAAGCCGCGTGGATGTCGGATGCGGTCGGCGGCGATGAGCGCGAAGCTCATTAACAGCGAACCGACTGCGAACCGTTCCAGGCGGCGAATGGTCACGCGCCCGCCTCCACCTGCCGGCAATTCACCCGCGAAGCTTAAAGCCCGATCACAGGGGCGTGTCCGTTCCTGTGTCGGTTCCCTCGTCCGGCGCGGACGATGACCGCTTGAACGTGCGGACGAGCCACACGACGGCGACGATCGGCAGCACGATGAAGACGAGGAACTTGAACGCGAGGATCGTGACCAGTCCCACGACGACGAGCAACAGGATCGGGAAGCCGAGGATGGCAATACCGAGGAGCGGTCGCAGAGCGAGAAGCCGGATGAGTGCGGCGATCATTTCAGGAGTCCGATGGGCTTTCTCAATACTACGAGACAGCCCGGGCCTCTGGTTTCTGTTCGAGCCTATTTCCGGCGCTTGCGACGAGACGCTTGCTTTGAGGTCGTTACCGGGCCCTCTTCGCGAACGGCTCGTGCGGTGGGGAAGCTCACGCGACGCTCGCCCAGAGCTCGTTCGTCTCGCAGCAGCGAGACCAGCTCGCCGGGCCGCAGATTGGCTCGCAGTCCGGGAACGTCGAGCGGTGAGCTGGAGGACCGGACCGGTTGTACGACGAATTCCGATCCGTCCTGCCGGCGAATGCGAACCTCGCCGGCGCGGCGCGCTTCATCGAGCAGCGATGCAAGCTGCTGGCGCGCTTGAGAATAGGTGTAGGTCTTCATGCGGTCCACGCCAGTGTGATGCCCCGCGCACGGGCGGCATCGCCGAGTTCTTGGTCCAAGGTCAAGAGCGGCAGCCCGTGTTGCGCAGCGAGCTCGAGCATGTAGGCGTCATATGCATAGAGGCCAAGCTCGGTGGCGGTGGCCATGGCCTGCCCAACATCGACGTCGACGAGTCGCATTGGCACGGACTGGAAGGCGTCCCACACGCGCCGCGCGTCGGCGAGGGTGAGACGCCTCCGCCGCAACAGGGCGACGAGCGCGTTCCCGACTTCCCATGGAAGTGACGGCGGGGCGTACAGGGTGGCCCCCCGCGTCGCGGCAATGAGTGCGACGCGCTCGGGTTCCTCGAGCAGAACGGCCAACACCGTCGATGTGTCGACAACCATGTGCCCGGCCAGCTATTGTACAATTGTACAATAGCCGGAGGTGGCGAGCCGGGCAAGCCCAGGCACGCCGCCTAACGGCTAGCCGTGGCGGGGCGACTCAGTCTTTGTACGGGTAGTCCGGGTCGGACAACCGCTCGGCCCGTGCGACACCGTCTGGCCCGGCGATCTGGCGGGCCAGATCGAGCAGCATGGGACTCAGGTGCTCGCCAAAGCGGAGCAGGTTCACGGCGCGATCACGACGCGCGATGAGAAACGCCAGAATGGGCTTGTCGGCCTTCTGCGCGTTGCAATCGGGGCAGGCGAGGACGAGGTTATCGCGGCGGTCATACGCAGTCTTGCCGCGGCGGGGCGTCACGTGATCGAGCGTGATGGCGTCGGGATGGACACGACGCTCGCAGTACGTACAGACGGCGCCGTGGCGATCGAGCAGCCACTGACGCGTGTTCGTGTAAGCGGTACGACTGGTGGGCAGCGATGTGTGCTGCTGGTGTGCTCGCGCTGGGCTACGGCGCCGGCGCGCTGAAGGACGGGTGCGACTCAGTGGTACAAGGGGCTTGAGGGTGTTTGATGCAACATCTGACTACGCTGTAAGATAGCGCCATGGTGTTGACGTGGGAAGGCCCGCGATAGTCACAGGAGCGGTCGCCCTGAGACTCCGGCCATCACGCTGGCTGATCGATACGGGTGGCGGCCGGCGCGCCGCGGACGTACGCAATGTAGTCGGTTGCGTTAGGCTCTTCGCCCTCGGCCCGCACGACGAGTGCGACCTGGCCGCGGTGATACGAGCCGTGCATGGCCACGTGCAACAGGATGTCCTCGACGCGTGACTCGAAGGGAACGCCGCGGCTGTTGCGGTAGGACACGCGTCGATCGAGGTCGTCTGCCGACAATCGCGACAGGTACGCGGCGTACGCTTCGCGGTTCCGCAGCACCGTCGCCCGGCACTCGGCGAGCCCGAAGGACGGCCAGATCGGGATCTCGCACGGCCGCTGCTCCAGGCGCGCCAACCACTCGGCCTCCGCGCCTAACACGTGGTTGAACAGCTCGAGCGCCCGAACCGGAACCACGGCGGCTGCCTCGAGCGAGGTGAGCGCGCGTTCGTCCGCCCACGCCATGTGCGCGAACAGCGATTGGATGTGCTGCGGCAGCGTCATCAGAACAGTCCGACTTTTCCTCGTACCGACGAGATCAGCTTCTCGGGATCGTATCCGATCCCCTGGCGGAATACCAGCTCAACGTGCGCGATGTCCGCGATGTTCCTCGATGGGTCGCCGTTGATGACGACGAGGTCCGCCTGCTTGCCGACGGCGATCGATCCGACGTCTTTGGCGCGGCCGAGGTACGTGGCGCCGTTGAGGGTGCCGACTTTGATCGCCTCGAGCGGCGTCAAGCCACTTTCGACGAGCAGCTCGAGCTCGCGCTGGTTCGAGTAGCCAGGAATCACGCCGCCGCCGCCTGTAGGATCCGTGCCCGCGATCAACAGGCCGCCGGCGTGCATGAAGGCGACCTCGAGCGCCCGCGCGTGTGCGAAGATCGCGTCGAAACGGCGCGTCGTGTCGCGCTGCACGGCCGCGTACCGTTGGGCGAACTGCTCGTGGAGGATCGGGTCGAGTACGTCCAGTCCCGGCGGCATGGGCCGGCCGGGCACGAAGGTCTCGAACACCGTGAGCGTGCTCGTGATCGCGACGTGTCGCCGCACGAGATCGGCGATGAGATCGCGCACGCGCGCCGAGTCGGGCGTGAGGGTAGCGATGGTCGCGAGGCCCGTGTTCTGTCCGGGGCACACGTCGGGCTTCTTGTCGGGCACGAAATCCGTGGACACGAAGAATCCGTGCTCCAGGTTGTCGATGCCTAACGCTGCCGCTTCGCGGTAGGTGACCGAGCACAGGTGGCCCGTCACCTTGAGCCCGCGCTTGTGCGCCTCGGCGATGGCCGCGCCGAGCTCCGCGCGGGTGATGTGCATGTAGGCCTTGAACGACGTCGCGCCGGCGTCGGCCCAGAAATCCACCATGCGGCGCGCGTCATCGGGACCGGTGAGCTCGTGCACCTGATCCAGGCCTAACCCGGGTCCCTCGAGATACGGCGCGGTCGCGTCGATCCACGGACCCGGCTTCTCGCCGCGCGCGATGGCGTGCGCGAGCCCTACGTCCCCGTAGCCGTTCATATTGCCGCCGGTGCGCATGGACGTCACGCCGCCGGCGAGATACAGCCGCACGAAGCTCTCGGCCACGTTGCCATAGACGCCCGGGCCCGTGGGATAGAAGAGGTGCTCGTGGACCATGACGAGCCCCGGAATCACCGACTTTCCGGTGAGATCGAGCACGCGCGCGCCGGCGGGCACGGCGGTCGATGCCGTTGGACCCAGCTCTGCGATGCGCCCGTCGCGCACGATCACGGTTTGGTCGTCGCGCGCGGGTGCGCCCGTGCCATCGATCACCCGCACATGCGTCAGCGCGACGATGTCGGTGTCTATGGCGACGACCTCTTTGACGGCGGGCGACAGGGCCGGGCGGGCACCCTGGGCGCGCCCGAGGTGCGCGCTGACTGCGGCAAGGACCATGGGTGCCGCTATGAAGCGAGATGCCCTGAGGCAAAGGGAAGAGGGAAGCGCTCGCTGGCGCTCGCTTGGGGAAGCGCTGCGCTGGGGGAAGCGGCGGCGGCGCCGCCTGAGGGGTGGAACAGCATCAATGGTCTGTATGACGCGAGTGCCATGCGCGTGCCCGGCGATTCGGCACTCTCCAGCCAGAGACAACTGATGTCCTTCCACTCCCCAGGCGGCGTCGCCGCCGCGTCCCCCAGCGCAGCGCTTCCCCAAGCGAGCGACAGCGAGCGCTTCCCC
>DASYXE010000363.1:0-3182 GCA_035935375.1 Gemmatimonadaceae bacterium
AGAAACTGGCGGGCGAGCACGATCGAGCCCGGCACGTCCCGTTCGTAGTTGGGCGCCATGACCACAGTCTCGTACCACGTGGCACCGAGGAGCAACGCGACGGCGATCAGCGTGAGGACACCGAGGATGTGCGCGGTCATCGGCGGCGGGTTTGTGTTAGGCAAGAAAGCCCGTGATGCCGTCGGCTACCCGGCCGGCCAGATCACGAGCAGGTCGTCGCTGAATGTTGCACCCAGCCGTTCGTAAAACGCAATTGCGGCCACGTTGCGCGAGTGCACGGCCCACACCAACGCATGGGTCCCGGCGTGGCGACACGCCTCTCGCGTGTGCTCCATGAGCGCACGCCCCACGCCAGCCCGTCGCCCGTCCGCCGTCACGAAGAGATCGATGATGATCCAGATGCGGCCACCACGGACCACGTCGTAGCCCGGATGGTGCAGCAGGTAGCCGACGACACGTCCATCATAGTCGGCGACGATGGCGTGAAACTCGGGATGATCGCCGAATCCATCGCGGAGAACCTCCTCCGCGCTCATCGACCGCGGCTTGGGCTCGCCCAACGCCTCCAGGTAGTCCGCGAATTCGGCGCAGAGCTGCGCGATCGCGGCTGCGTCCTCCGGTTTCGCGTCGCGAACGAGGAACGTCACGGAATGGCGCCGATTGTCATCCGATCAGATCCGGCGCGCGCGCCGGCTCTCGCGCGGGCCGCGACATCAGCCCGAGCAGCCACGCAAACAAATAGGAGAGTCCCTCGTACACGGCCAGCAAGATCGCAACCAAGAAGACGACGAGCAGCAGATCGCCCCAAATCGGCCAGTAATGCGACATGAGGCCCAACCGATACGTGTCAAAACCCGCGCTGTAGTCGCTCAACGTCAGATGGACGCCGCGGTTGTAGTCCTGCATGGTGCTCCGGTGGAACACAAATCCAAGTCCGACCCCGATCAGCAACGCCGCCATCACCTTGCCCGCGAGCAAATTGCGACTGTGCGTAGAGACCTGGACCGTCACCCCAGTGGATGTCATGGATTCTCTCGAGGGTCAGAACGCGGGAGTAACATGGGACGCACCACAGGCCCCAGGTGAGTCACACTATCATACGCGCTCTGCCGCCGTCGCGTTAGACCCGCCTCACTGGCCGCGCGGCGGGTCTAACGGAGAAGATTACCGCCTCGTGTAGGAGGCCCTGGCGGTCTGCGGCGTCTCCGTGATGCCGTAGAAGATGACGGAGCCCTCGATGTGATTCGGCCGGGTGAGCGTCCCCGTGAACTGACCGGTGATCCCTCCCCCGTTCTCGAACTGAAAGATGAGGGACACGAGCGGCGGACTGGCGGCGGTCGGTGGGCTGAAACTGCCGCTGATATCGACCGGCATCGGCACATCCACGCCCATGGCCGACCCGGTTCCCGAGATCGCCTCGTCGTGCTGCGCCAAATTCATGGTCCGCGGCGACACCACGGCCGCCGTGTCGAGCGACCACACGCCGGCAACAGATGGTTCAACGGGCGACACGCTGGACTGCGAGCAGCCGAGCACGGCACCAAGCACGAATACGCACGCAACGAAACGCACTGCGGACCTCCGTACGAATGGCATACCCAGGGTACACCAGGTCGGGCGCGCGAGGTCCACTGCCCGCCGCTCAGGGATCGGCCGCAGGATCTGCCAGTGCCGCTACGCGACTCCATTGGGCGAGCTTCACGTGCTCGGCCGCAACCACGGACGGCGTGATGCCGACCCGCCTAACGGCAGCCGCCACCTCGTCCACGTACTGGGTCGGCGCGTCCAGATCCTGCACGAAATCGCTCGCCCAGAGAAACTTGGACGGCCGCACGAACGCCGCGAGTGCCACTTCGCTCGCCGCACCGTCGATCGGAAACACGACGATGTCGCCGCCGGCAAGCGAAATCGAATCGTTCACCGCGCGGAACCGAAACGGAGCCTGTGCACGCCGCCGCTCCAGCAGGTCGGGTGCGAGCGTCCACCGGCGATTCACCACGCGTTCGAGAAAGCTGCGCGCCGCGCGATGCCCAACCACCGTCGCGCCGCGCGCGACCCAGGCGCGAACGCCCGCCACGTGCGGCCACGCCAGATCGGTCACGACCAGCACGATGGGATGATGACCCGGAAACAACGCCGCGATCCATATCGCGTCCTGGCGCACACGCTCCTCGCCCTGGGTCGCATCGAACACGAACACGGTGTCGCGATCCAACGCGACCACTTCGCCGTATCCGCCGTTCCGGAGCACGAAGACGTGGTCGCTCACCCGCGCCGTGTCCGGCCGGCTCGGCGTGAGAAACGCCGCGACGGCCGGCGTCATCGCCGACTCGCGCGCCGGCAGCGTCAATCGCGGCGCGCTGTCGCGCGGCACCATGCGCCTAACGCCAAACACGCGCGCGATCTCGGTCTCGCCATCGTCCATCCGGAACGCCGCGCCCGGCAGGTGGACGGCGCCCTCGCGCTCCCACGTCGACCAGACATACTCGACGTGCACCTGGCCCCAGAGATAGTGCCGCTCCATCCGATCGAGCTTGACCGGATACGCCGACTTGGGATCCAGGTACAGCTGCTCGGCGCCGCGCACACCGCGCCGCTCGAGCACCAGACGGGGATAGTCGCGATACGTGCACTGTTTCGTCGCACGGACATCCGGTGCGGCCAGCCAGTCCGTTAGCACGGCCCACACGTCGAGCGGCCGCGTCTCGTACATCGCGCCGTGCTCGGCCTCGCTCGGAACGAGGGCCGTGTCGCGCACGATGTAGGACGCGCGCGCATCGCCCATTGTCGTCGAGCCGAACTCGTACCCACCGATCGTCGTTTGCGACGCGGTGCGCTCGACGCCCGACGCCGGATCGAGCCACTCGTCGAGCGTTGCGACCTCGGCCAGGTACGGCGGATACATGCGGTCCGATTCGAATGCGTGCCGCCGCACGTCATAGCCGCGCACCTCGAGCACGTTGCGTCGCGCGGAATCCAGGCCGACGCGCGCTGCGGCGCGCTCGAGGAGAGCGTGGGCGTCGAGGCCGGACACGGGTCGGCACGCACCGGTGTCGGCGAGAGCGGCAACGAATGCCGTGATCAACAAGAAGGGTGACATGCGACGCAATACGCGATGCCGGATCGCGCGCCGGCAAGCGCGCAGTCGTTAGCGGTGCGATCCGCGTCGCGAACGGTCGCGT
>DASYXE010000364.1:0-3739 GCA_035935375.1 Gemmatimonadaceae bacterium
CACGGCGAGCTCGCTGCGGCGCACCACGAGTCGCGTGGTCATCAAATTGAGCGCGTTTGCCAACCCGATGAGCAACAGGAACGCCGACGCGCCCAACAACATGAGGAGCCGCGGGCGCACATCTCCCACCATCTGGTCGCGAAGTCCCACGAGCGTTGCGTCGGACATGGCGGTCTGGTTCCCATACTCCACCTTCATCGCGCGCGACACGGCGCTCAGATCGCGCCGCGCCGCATCGAGCGTGGTGCCGGCGCGCAGCCGTGCGATCACCGCGTACCCCTGCGACGTGCGACCCGTGCTCGGCGGCAGCAGCTCGATCGGGACCCAGATCTGGTTGCCTTGCGGATAATCGGCGGTCGGCGGGAGGACACCGACGACGGTGTAGCTGTCGTCTCCCCAGGTGATCTGCCGTCCGATGGCGTCGTGCTCACCGCCGAATTGATCGCGGGCAAAGGCGTCGCTCACGACTGCGGCATGTTGCCCACCGAACCGCTGTTCTTCCGGAACGAACAGCCGGCCTGACTGGGCCCGAACACCGAGGACCTTGAAGAAGTCGCGCGTCACGGGTGTGACGCGGGCCAGCGTTGGGCCGGTGGGCGTCTCGACGGTGCTGGTTCCGGTCCAACCCGACATGAGAGCGATGCCGGCAAAGCTGCGCGTGCGTTCGGCCCAGTCGTGAAAGTTGGGCTGCGAGACCGAGTTGCGTGCGCCCTTGTCGGTGAGCTGGTAGAGGCGCACGATGCGGTCCGATGCCGGATACGGCAGCGGCTTGAGCACCACGCTGTCGACGACGCTGAAGATGGCCGTCGTGGCGCCCAGGCCCAACGCCATCGTCACGATGACGATCGTCGTGAATGCCGGCGCACGCCGGAGCATGCGGAACGCGAAGCGAATGTCCTGCGCCAGGTGCTCGGTCCAGCGGCCTGCGACGCCCCATTCGTCGCGCGCGATTTCCTGGACGAGGCCCGCGTTGCCGAACTCGCGGCGCGCGTGCGCGGCCGCGTCCGCCGGCGACTCGCCGCGCGCGATGCGGTCGCGCGCCGACATCTCGAGGTGGGCGCGGAGCTCGTCGGCCAGGTCGCCCGTTAGGCGCGAGCGGCGCCACGGGAGCCAATCGAACAGACTCACGCTTCCTCCGCGGCCGGTGGGTGCATGAGTCCCGCCATTGCCTCCGACAACCGCTCCCACCGGGAGCGCTCGGCGGCGAGCCGGGCGCGGCCCTTGGCCGTCAGGTGGTAGATGCGCACGCGGCGCTCGGTGTCGGAGACGCCCCACGCGCCGGCGATGGCGCGCTGGCGCAGTAGCCGTTGGAGCGCGGGGTAGAGCGATCCGGTTTCGACCTGCAGCACGTTGCCGGTTTGCGCCCGGATGAGCAGCAGCAGCCCGTAGCCGTGGCTCGGTCCCCAGCGCAGCGCCTGGAGGATGATGAAATCGAGCGTGCCTTGCAGCAGCTCGATGCGGGACGTCGGCGGTGCGTTGCGGGGCATGCGCGCTCCATAGGTAGGCACGCTACGTACGATGCGTAAGCTGGCTACCTATAGATCGGCTGTCAAGCGTTCGCTGCCGTGCACGGCCGTGTGCCTCTCGCGTCGTGCCCACAAGCGAGCGCGGCCTGAGACTCGCCGCGTGCCGCGCGACGCTCACCACTCGCGCGCCGCTCTCCGCGGCGCACCCGTCGCCGCTTCGCGTCCGAGGCCGCACCCGGTTCACGCCTTGCAGACGCGGAAGCCAAGTGCAGTCGCTTGCCTTGGGGCAGAGATCCGCCGGCCTCCCTCGTGTCGTATCTGAGCGCGGTGTTCACCATCCCTAACCGGAGGTCCGAATGCGACGAGCTACCATCGTAGTCCCCGCTGTGCTCGCGCTCGCTGCCGGCCTGCTCGCCTGCAACGACCAGCGCGCTCCGACCGAGGCATCCGCCCGCGGCGTCATGGCGGCGATGTCGACTAACGCAAGAGACGGCGCGCCGATGGGCACCACCGACGGGTGGGACGATGGGCAAACGGTGACGTTCTTCTATCACAAGCCGTTCTTCTGCGAGGAGCCGCCGTCGAGCGGCGCGACCACGCATTGCGAGGTCGGCGAGGACGGTACCGTTGATCCGCGTCCCGGTCCGATTCCCATTCTGTTCGTCATGACACCGATGGGATTCCGGCCGCCGGACAACACGCTGCAATGCCCGACCGTCGGCCATTGCATCAATCATCCGTCGACGATCGATCTGTCTCGACTCGCCGGACCTGGCGCGGCGAACGCACCGCTGCCGGCGCACAGCCACATCATCGACACGGATGCGCACGCCGACGGTGGCGTAGCGGGCTGGTGGGAGATCGTGGTGATCGGTGTGACGGATCCCGCCGTGTGGGACAAGATCGTCGCGGGAAAGAGTCTGGCGACGGTGCGCGCACTCCAGGCGCAGGGCATGGGGATCAGCGGCGACATCCGGTCGAACGCGTACCTGTTCTTTGGCGTGAAGCCGAAGCAATGAGTGGGCACGGCGACGTCATCGCACGCCGGCGCGCCGCGGCGGTTGTGTTAGGCGGAGCACTGGTGGCCACGGGGGCGCTGCTCCCGTGGCTCACGCTCTTCGCGGGTCTCCAGCACTACTCGGGACTCGTTGGGCTGTACGGCTGGTTGGTGCTGGCGGGCGGCGCCGCATCCTTGGGCCTCGGGCTCGCCATGTTCGCGCGCCGCGCGCGTTGGCTGTGCGTCGGCAGCCTCACGCTGGGGCTGATGCTGACCGTCTTCACCGTGTGGCTCGTGGGGCGATTGTTCGAGACGATGCATGGAGTCGGCGCGGACGCCATGCTCGTCGCGCGGCCCGGGCCGGGGCTGTTCGTGGCAGTGGCTGGCGCGGTGCTGGTGGCGGCAGCGGCGGTACGTGGTGTACGAGGCGTTTGATCAACTGGAGGTGCACATGCGCCTGTCTCGATTCGTGACCACCGGAATCCTTGTCGCGGCCGCGTCGTGCGGCGGCAGTAGCTCGGGCCCGACCAACATCACGACCAATCCACCGCCGGTGAACGGCGCCGCCAGCATCACGATCCAGGATTTCAGTTTCTCGCCGGCCATCGACACGGTCAAGGTCGGCACCACCGTGCAGTGGGTGAACAACGGCCCGTCGGAGCACAGCACCACGAGCGACACCGGCATCTGGGATTCCGGCGGCCTAACGCCGCCGAGCATGGGCGGGAGCGGCGGAACGTTTCAGATGACATTCAATCAAACGGGCTCGTTCTCGTACCACTGCACGTTTCACCCGCCGTCGCTGTATCCGCACTTCGTCGGGACGATCGTCGTGACGAACTGAGGATGCGGCCGCCGCGCCGGCCGTGCCGCGTCAGCGGGGCCGAGTTATGCCTAACGCTCCGGGCCGACGTCCGGTCCATCGCTTGAAGGCCTGGGAGAAGCCGACCGTCGCATGGGCTCGCGGGCTTCGAGGAATCGAGCGCGCCCGTGCGTCGTTGCGCACGTCTCGCTGCGCTAGCGCAATCCGTACACAACGATGCGGCGCTGACTCGCGCCGCCGGGCCACACCGGCGACGTCATGCCGGATGCGACCGCGAGCAACTGCCGGCCGCCCGCAACGTACGTGATCACGCCGCCACCGGTGGACTGGCCGCTGTTCGGCTGGCAGAGCACGCGTGGTCTCCGGTGCGAGCACCACGGTCCCCGCCGCAATGCCGGCTCCTTGAATCGCCGGCAGCGCGTCGCCGGCTCCTCATGCATGCCGGTGCAAACG
>DASYXE010000365.1:0-3437 GCA_035935375.1 Gemmatimonadaceae bacterium
CGTCGCGGCGGCGCACGGTGAGCTCGCCCGCCGCGGCGGTGAACGCCTCGCGCGCGGCGGCGAGGCGCTGCTCGAGCTGCCGGATGTCGAGCGATGCCGTGTCCACCAGGTCGAGCTCGGCACGCGCGGCGCGCCCCGCATCGAGCACGTCGGCCACCGTTGGACCGTACTTCTTCGTTAGGCGGAAGACGACGTCGCGCCGGCGCTCCACCTCGGCGAGCCGCGCCGGATCGAGCTCCACATCCGCGGCGTAGTCGTCGAGCGCCCGCGCCAGCTCCTCGATCGCGTAGTAGCCGTTGTCGAACAACTCCTGGAGACGCGAGAGTCCTGGATCGATCCGCTGTATTGCGCCCAACGACTTGTTCACGTGGGCGAGGTTGGGCAACACGCCGCGCTCGGACTGCTGGAGGGCGTCGGCCATGCCTTGGGCAAGGAGACGGAGCTCGTCCGCGTGTTCGAGCCGGCGGGCTTCCTCCTCGAGGGCCTCCGCCTCGCCGGGCGTGAGCTTGGCGTCTTCGATCTCGCGCGCCACGTGTCGCAAATAGTCGGCACGCCGCTCGGCTTCGGCGGCACGGCGGCGCAACGCCTCGATTTCCGACTCGAGCGCATGCATGGTGTCGTAGCGATCGCGCACTGTCGCTGCGGCCGGCGTGGCGCCGGCGAACGCGTCGAGCAGATCGCGCTGCGAGTCCGCATCGAGCAGCGACTGCGCTTCGTGCTGGCCGTGCAGATTCACGAGCGTCCGCCCGACATCGGCCAACACGCCCGCCGTGGTGGACGCATCGTTGATCCACGCGCGCGTGCGACCCGACGCCGCGATCTCGCGGCGCAGCACGACCAGATCATCGTCCGCGTCGATGCCGTGCGCGTCGAGCAGCCCCCGCACCGCGGCGTTGGCGCCGATGTCGAACACGCCTTCCACCGTCGCCTTGTCGGCGCCGGTGCGTATGACGTCCGTGCTCGCCCGTTCGCCTAACAAAAGCGCCAGCGCGCCGACCACAATGGACTTCCCCGCCCCCGTCTCGCCCGAGAGCACGTTGAAGCCCGGTTCGAGCGGCAGCGAGAGACTGTCGATGATCGCGACGTTGCGGATGCGCAGCTCGGTCAGCACCTGTCGTTCTCGTCGCGCTCCCGCAATCCGCCCCATGTCAGCTTGCGCCGCATGCGGCTGAAGAAGGTTGCGCCACGGAAATTGACCAAGAGCACCGGCCGATCCGCCCGCCGAACGGTGAGGGTGTCCCCGGTGCCGAAGGTCGTACCGGTTTGGCCGTCGATCGTCACCAAAAGCTCTTCGGGCCCATCATCTACTTGCACGACGACGTCGGCCGATGGCGGCAGGACCACCGGGCGCACCGCGAGCGTGTGGGGCGAGATGGGAGTGAGGACGATCGATTCGACCGTCGGCACAACGACGGGTCCGCCCGCCGACAGGCTATACGCCGTCGATCCGGTTGGTGTCGATACGATCAGACCGTCGGCCACGAACGCACCGATCGTTTCGCCGTTCACCGACACGCGCAGGTGGACGACGCGGGCGAATCCGCCTTTGTGCAAGACGACGTCGTTGAGCGCGCGCCGGCGATCCGCATGGGCGCGCGAGGTGCGCGCCTCCAGCGCCATGCGGTGCTGCACCGTGTAGTCGCCCTGCGCGAAGCGCTCGAGCGCGCTCTCGAGCTCGTCGCCGGCGCAGGCAGTGAGAAAGCCGAGTCGGCCGAGGTTGACGCCGAGGATCGGGATCTGTCGCCCGGCAACCAGGCGCGCGCCGCGGAGCATGGTGCCGTCGCCGCCGAGTGTGAGCAGGGCGTCGATGCGGGTGGGGTCTTCGAGCAGCTCGCCGTCGGCACCTGCCTCGAGCAGCTCATCCTCGTACAACAGCGTCATGCCGAGGTCGGGGCCGCGCCGCTTGAGGGTAAGCAGCACGTCGTGCAGCCGCTCGTAGCGGCGATTCCCCACCACGCCGAGGCGCGTCACCCGGCGAGCGCCTCGGTTTCGTGCAGCGCGCGGATGCGGCGGGCGATGCCCGAGGCGTCGAGTCCGGCGAGCTCGAGCTGGCGCTGACGCGGCGCCTGCTCGATGAACCGGTCGGACACTCCGTGCACCGCGACGCGGACGGCGGGGTCGAGGCGCTCGATCACGGTGGACATGTACGCGCCGAAGCCGTTGATCGCGGTGCCTTCTTCGACCACGAGCACGCGCTTGTGCTGTGCGACGACGGCGGTGAGCGTGATCTCGTCGTACGGCTTGAGGTAGCGGCAGTTGACGACGGTGCATTCGATGCCGTCGGCGGCCACCTGTTCGGCGGCGGCAAGCGCCGGCAGCACGGTGGTGCCGACGGCGAGGATGGCGTAGTCGGCGCCCTGGCGGAGCACCTCCCAGGTGCCTAACGGAGCCGGCGGAATGGTGGTGGCGGCCGGGACGGCGTCGGGCGCCGTGTCGCGCGGGTAGCGGATGGAGAACGGGCCCTTCGTGTGGTCCAGGCCGGCGCGGAGCAGCGCGATCATCTCGGTGCCGTTCTTGGGCGCGGTGACCACCATGCCGGGGACGGCGAGCAGATACGCGATGTCGTAGAGGCCCATGTGCGTTGGGCCGTCCTCACCGACGAGGCCTGCGCGGTCCATGCAGAAGATGACCGGCAGATGCTGGATGGCGACGTCGTGAATGAGATTGTCGTACGCGCGCTGGAGGAAGGTCGAGTAGATGGCGCACACGGGGCGCACGCCGCGCGTGGCCAGACCGGCCGCGAACGTGACGGCGTGGCCTTCGGCAATGCCGACGTCGAAGTGCCGGTTCGGGAAGGTCTTGGCGAACACGCCCGTCCCGGTGCCGGCCGGCATCGCGGCGGTAATGGCCACGACATCCTTGCGCTCCGCGCCCAACTCAGTTAGGCCTTTGCCGAACACCGCCGTGTAGGCCGGGTTGGCGGTGGACGCGCGGCGCGGCTTGCCGGTCGCCGGGTCGTGGCCCGGCGGCAGCGCGTGCCACTTCTCCGAGTGGTCGCCCGCGGGGAACCCCTTCCCTTTCTGCGTGATCACGTGCACGAGGCGCGGCGTCCGCATGCCCTTCACCGCCTCGAGCGTGTCGACGAGCACGGTGATGTCGTGTCCATCGATCGGTCCGAAATACCGGAAGCCGAGCTCCTCGAACAGCACGCCGGGTGTCAGGAAGCTCTTCATGCTCTCTTCCCACCGCCGCACCAGGGTGCCGATGCCGGAAAGTGGTCCGGGCAGCTCGTCCACGACGAACCCGATCGCGCCGCGCACGCGGTTGTAGATCGGGTTGCGCTGGATCGAGCCGAGATACTTCGAGATGGCGCCGACATTCGGCGCGATGGACATCTCGTTGTCGTTCAGGACGACGATGATGTCGCGGTCAGATGCGCCGGCGTTGTTGAGCCCCTCGTACGCCAACCCGCTCGTGAGCGCGCCATCGCCGACCAC
>DASYXE010000366.1:0-7995 GCA_035935375.1 Gemmatimonadaceae bacterium
AGTTTGCCAGCGCCAGAACGGCCGGATCGCGAACATCACGATGTGGCCCTTGCCCACGGATTCGTCCACGACTTGCGCGCGGTCGGACAGAGCCTCGCCGCCTTGCAGCGTGCCCGAGAGCAGCATGTCGGCCGGCCGCCGCGGGAAGCGCATGATGACGCGCGGTCCCTGCGACGCGGTATCGGCGCCCGCGCCCGCCGTCGCGCGCGCGGCCCGCGACCCGCCTAACGCTCGACCGCGCCGCGTGCTGTCGCGCCCGCCGGCCGACGAATCCGGATTCCACAGCGAGAGCGGCATCGGCGTCGCCATGGGCGTCACGTCCTGCCCAACGTCCGGCCCGCGGTTAAAGCCGCCGAAAAACTCGCCCGCACCCGTCGCGACGCGCATCACCGGACCCTGATTGAAGTACACCGGGATCTCGTCGTGCTCGTAGCCGTACACGATGGGACTCGACATGTCGGTGATGTCGCCGCGCATGATGCTGCCGCGCGCGAACAAGCTGTCGGGCTGCTCGATGCTCACACCGGGCGCGAGGTTGTAGCCGGGGAAAATTTCCGACGTCGATCCCTCGACGATCAGCGTCCCGCCCTGTTCGACGAATTCCTCCAGATTCTTCACGCCGTCCAGGCCCATGCCGCCGCGGATGTCGCTCGACGAGTCGGGCGTGCCGAAACTCTGGAACTCGGCGGTCTTCTTGTAGGGCAGGGGCGCGGCGCCGGTCTTCGGAATCCCGTTCACCATGCTCTGCACCGTGCCGCCGATGTGCGGCATGATGATCACGTCGTACTTCTGGCGCAGATTGCCGGCGCGAAGATTGATGTCGCCGAAGTAGGTGTACGGAATCCCGTACATGTCGAGTGCCGCGCGCACCCATCCTTCGTCCTGCGTGCGCGTCCAACTGTGCACGTAACCGATGCGTGGCACGTCGAGCTCGTGCGTCTTGACGTTAGGCGGAGACGCCATCGCGTACGCGGACAGCCCCAGCTTCGCGAGCTCGGGCTCGACTTGCGCGCGGTTGGCGTTCGGGATGATCATCGCGCCCGCGCGGAAGTGATGCCCGTCGGCGTCGAAGTCTTCCTCGGCTGCTTGCATCTTGGTCTTCGCGAACTTGAAGCGGAACGCGGCCACGTTGTTGTCGGCCGTGTTGTCCACCACGAGCACGCTGCCCGAACCCGACACGCCGCCCGGCGCCACCGCATCCTTGGTGAGCATCGTCATCGGCTGATCGAGCAGGCTCTTGTCGTTGATCGCCGTGACCGTGATGTCGCGCATGAGCGGGAACGTCCACCCCGTGTCGTCGTACGGCGCCGGATTCTTGGGCGAGAAGTGCTGCAGCGCGAAGTACATGTCGGCGAGCGTGCGATACGGCTGGTCGCCGCGAATGATGTAGTCGCCTGCCTTCACCGAGACGCCGCCAACCGTGAACGCGGCATTGGCCGTTTGGATCTCGAGTCCCTGCGCGCGCAGATCGTTCACGGCGTCGGCCGCGTTCGCCTTCCGGTATTGTTGCGCGGGAATGACCCATCCATAGACGGGGCCCGTCTTCCCCTTGTCCACCGCGCGCACGTTCTTGCGCCAGTAGTTGTCCAGGAACGTCTCCTTGTTCTTCGCCACGTCCGACAGCGCGAACAGGATGGCCGACTCCTGGATATTCGTGTTGTTGCGCGGACCCCAGTTGATGCTGTCGAGCGGCGGGTTAGGCCGGAACCACTCGCGGCTGGTCGTCGTTGGGCGCGGCTTCACGACGTAGTTGTCCGGCCCGTAGCTCTGCACCTCGTAGAAGCGGCCGAGGGCGTTGTGCGTGTGCGCGATGAAGAACAGATAGTTAGGCGTCCAGCCGTCGTAGAAGCCGTACGTCCACACGCCCGGCACACCGCGCTTCGTCATTTCCATCACGTCGTTCTCGGCGAGCATCCACCACTCGTCCACGGTGATCGGGTCGATCTGCTCGTTGTAGGGACCCGTGCCCGTCGAGGCGTAGAGGTACGTCTGCGCCTCGTGCAGGTCGTGCAGAATCGTCGGGTGCCAGTCGAGCACGGCCTGCGTGGTGTGCTTGGTGAGCTGCAGGAACTGGCCCATGCCGTCGCGATTGTTGTCATGCTGCACGTACTTGCCCCAGTACATGAGCGGCAGCCGCGTGGCGCCCTTGGGCAACTTCTTGTTGTAGTAGTAGGTGTCGACCGCTTTGTCGCGCCCGTCCGGTTCGATCACCGGCGTGATCAGCACGATGACGTTGTTGCGGATGTTCTGGATGAACTGCGACGAATCGACAGCGAGACGGTACGCGAGCTCCATCAGCATCTCGGGGCCGCCGAACTCCGGCGAGTGGATGCCGCTCGTGATATAGTAGATGGGCTTGGCTGTATGGATGAGCTGTTGCGCCTGCTCGGGCGTCGTCTTGCGCGGGTCGCCTAACGCAGCCAGCATGTCGCGGTACTTGTCCAGCTCTTTGAGGGTGGCCTCGTCGGCGATCGCGGCGAGGATCATGTCGCGGCCCTCTTCGGTCTTGCCGATGCGCCACACCTTGACGCGCGGCGAGGTTTTCGCGAGCGCGTCGAAGTACTTGTAAATGTCCGCGCTGCGATCGAGGATGCCCGGTGCACCGATGATGTGGCCCAACACCTTGAGCGGTGACGGAACGGTGGCCGACGCGGGCAAATAGTCGACGAGCTCGGTCGAGATGCGCGGGTCCTCGAGGTCCTGTTTGATCTGCGCCGTGTAAGCGGAGTCGATGGCCTGCTGCGCGCGGACCGCAGGAGGGACGAGGGCCGCGGCAGCCGCGAATGCACAGGCAAGCCGGACCTTCCGGGAAATGTCGAACATCCTCAAGTTCCTCTCGAGTGGGGATCGAGCCGCCGAGTGGATCGGCGCCGGGGCAGCCGAGGTGGCCGCCGATGTACTACGCGAAGGGTGCCTGGGACGTTCGTCCCGACCTTCGACGCGCAGTGATTTGATGCGCGGCGCATTCGTTGGATGTGTTCCAGTCGGAGGTCGACGTATATTGGTCGACATCGACGCTCGGGGAGAGACCGATCGTGGCGCCCGACGACGTACCGTTACCGCTCCTGGAACGCTACGCGATTGGCCAATGTACGCCGGAAGACCTGGTGGAGCTCGAGGCCTGGATCGACGGTCAGCCTGAGCGCCGGCTCTTCATCAACCGGCTTCAGAGCCTGTTCGCGCACCCGGCCGATCGGGACGTACCGGTGACATTCACCGAAACAGAGATCGAGCACGCGTGGGCGCGCGTGGCTGAGCGCATGTCCGCTCGAGCCTCCAGAGATCGCGCGCGTGCGGCATGGCGTCGGCGCATCGCGGCGGTGGTCGCGGGTCTTGTGGCCGCGTGGCTCCTCTGGCTCGCTCTCGTACGCTGACAGGTCGCGTGCCGCGACGCGCGCAGGCTCTCTGTTAGGCCGGCGGTGTCACTCCGGTCTTCGGAATGCGAGTCGCAAGGTTTTGAGCCCGCGCGTGATGTTTCGCTCCACCGCCTTCACCGTCACCCCCATCACCTCGGCGATCTCGGCGTTGGTCAGGTGGTACTGAAGTCTGAGGACAATGGTGCGCTGCACGCGCGCGGGTAGGCTTTTCACGGCGCGTTGCATGAGCTCTACCATTTCGTCCACGTCGGCCGCGTCGCGTGCGTCCACGGTGTACTGGCTCAGTCCCCACTCTTCTCGTCGCTCGGCGACGAGATGCTGCCAGTCGATTTCGACGCGGTCGCGGCGCAGGTAGTTGAGCGCGCGATTGTGCGCGGTTTGGAAGACGTACGCCTTGAGGTCCATCTCGGGCGTCCAGGCGAATCGCCGTTGCCAGACGGCGAGGAAGGCGTCCTGGATGATTTCTTCGGCGAGGGCGCGCGTGCGGACGTAGCGCATCGCGAGGGCGTAGAGCTCCGAGTAGTGCGCGCGGAAGATGGCGCCGAGTCGTCGGGACGCTGCCCGATCTTCATCGGTGTCGCGTTCTCTGATCGTCAGCGGCCAGCGAAGGGGCGGACGGTCCAGTGCATCGTCGGGTATCTCGGCGCCGGGCAGGCGGAGTTCGGGGACGGGCCAAATGGCGACCACTTCTGACATGGCGACGTGCTCCGTTTCGGGTTGCGCAAGGATACATCATTCCTCGCGCACGAGCGTCATCGTTTCATTGCATCCGACGATGACGTCGAGCACCTCTCGGTTGTCGCCCACACACATGACGACACCTCACAGGCGAGTAGACCCCACAGCCGACATTTTTTCGTAGCCCTGTGGGGTGCGGCGCCGAGGGACGGGTCGAATAAGGCAGACACCGACCCCTCCCCACGAGCGCCATGCTGGACATCGACTGGGAACTGTTGCTGCGATACGCCGAGCGCGACTGCGCGCTCCCTGACCGCGAGCAATTCGATCGCTGGCTCGATGCGGACCGCCGCCACCGGGCGTTCTACGACGTCATTGCGTTAGGCATCCCGGACGCCGGGCCGCCGCTCGATCCGCCACCGGCTCCCCACTGGCGTGTCACCGAGCGCGCCAGCCACGCCTGGTCTCTCAATGCCGCGCGCCGACTCGGCTGGCTGCTCGCCGCCGCTGTCCTTGCCGCCGCCGTGCTCGTCACCGTACGCCGCCGCGCCGCCCGCCTAACGGATAGCGACGCCGTCGCGCAGCGAACCGTCGTCACGCGGCCCGCCGAGCGCGCCATCGTTCGGCTCGGCGACGGCACGCAGATCGTCGTCGCCGCGCAGAGCACGCTGCGCTATCCGGCGATGCCAACTGGCGCCACCCGCGACGTCGACGTGACCGGCGAAGCGTACTTCGAGGTCGCGCACGACGACCGCCGGCCCTTCATCGTCCACGCCAACGGCCTCACCATCAGCGACCTCGGCACCGCGTTCGACGTGCGCGCGTATCCGTCCGACGCACGCGTGCGCGTCGTCGTCGCCGACGGCCGCGTGGCCGTTCGCGCCGCGCACGATGCCCGCATCGTGGACCACGGGCTCCTCGCCCAATGGGACACGAGCGGCGCCGTCACCATGCGACCCGTGGATCCACGGCGCTACGTCGCATGGACGACCGGCACGCTGGTGTTCGATGCCACGCCGTTAGTCGACGTCGCCAGGGACCTCACGCGATGGTACGGCACGGCCGTGGTGGTCGGCGACTCATCGCTTGCCCGGCGAGACTTCACCGGCTCGTTCGACCGCGAATCGCTCGGCGACATCCTCGCCATCATCGCCCGCGGCACACGGACACGGCTCGCGTGGCGCGCCGACACCGCCGTGCTCCTTCCGATTCCGCAGCACTGACCGCTCGCGCCCGACAACCGGGCGTCAGGCATCCCCAACGCTGGAGGTGTTCTCATGAAGTGTGTCGTCATTGGCGGTATCGTCATTGGCCTCCAGCTCGCGGCGGTGCTCGCGGCGAGCGCGGGCGCGCAACAGCCGCGCATGCCGCTGCACTACGGCGGCGCGGCCGAGCGCGCAACGGCGCCGGCGACGCCACAGGGAGCACCGTCCCGTATCACGCTGTCGCTCGAGCGCGCCACGCTGCGCGAGGCGTTGCACGCGATCGCCACCGAGAGCGGCGTGAGCCTGTCGTACAGCAGCGATGTGGTACCGGTGACCCGCCGCGTGTCGGTGCACGTACGCAACGCGACGGTCGGCGAGGCGCTGGATTCGGCGCTGGTCGGGACGGGCGTCGTGGCGCGGGTGTGGTCGGCCCGGCAGATCGTGCTCGAGCCGGCGGCGCCTAACGCAACGCGGCCGACGGGCGAGCACGCCGAGGCCGCGGGCCGCGTGATCGACGCCGAGTCGGGGGCGCCGGTGGATCGAGCGCGGGTGACGGTCGACGACACGGGCTCGGCCGCGCTCAGCGGCGCGGACGGCTCATTTCGCCTAACGGGTGTATCGGTCGGCCCGCACCGCGTGACGGCGCGGCGCGTGGGCTACGCGCCGGCGACCCGCAGCGTCGCATTCGCGGCGGACAGCGCTGTCACCATCGACTTCGCGCTGCGTGCCACGGCGCGATCGCTCGACGAAGTCGTGGTGACGGGCACCATCGCACCGACTGAAGTGCGGGCCGTACCGTCGCCGATCACGGTCATTTCGTCGCGCGACATCGAGCAGTCGGGCGCGACACAGGTGGACGGCCTGTTTCGCGGCACCGTGCCCGGCACGGTCGCGATCGATGACGGCACGCACGACGGATATCCCGGACTCGCCTTCCGCGGCGGCATCGACTTCAACCAGGGCGTCTCGTCACCGGCCAAGATCTACCTGGACGGCGTCGAGCTCGCCTACGGCAACGCCTTCTCGCAAATCGATCCCAAGAGCATCGACCATATCGAGATCACGCGCGGGCCACAGGCATCTACGCTGTACGGCGCGGGCGCGATGGTCGGCGTGATCCAGATCTTCACCAAGCACGGGTCGGCGTCGCTCACGCACCCGCAAGTGGATGCCCAGGTGTCGGCGGGCGGCGTCCAGAGCCAGTGGGCCAGCGGCGAGACGATGCACCAGGATCATTCGTTAGGCGTGAGCGCGGGCGATACGGCGTTCGACTACGCGGCGCGCGCGTCGTACACGAGCACCGGCGAATGGGCGCCCGAATACGATTCCAAGCGCGCCGTGTTCTCCGGCCGCGTCGGCGGCGACCTGGGTGGCCTCCGGCTGGATCTGACCGGTCAGTACTCGCACCGCGTCTATCACGTGGCGCCCATCGATCCGTACATGGCGCGGGCGGTGCGCGACGGTCGATGGGAAACCGGATTCGACGCCTTCTTCGACAAGCCGTTCTTCCCGAGCGACACCCGCTCCGATGAGAACGTCGGCTTGACGGCGGCATTCTCGACTGCGCCCTGGTGGCAGCATCACATCGTGTTGGGATTCGACGGATACGACAATCCGCGCGGGTCGACGGCGCCGCGGTTCTTGACGCCGGCCGACAGCCTCCGCGCGTACGGCGAGTTCACGACGTCGCGCGCCAGCGTCGCTTACAACACGACGCTCTCGGCGCACCTGGGCCCGAGCGTGACGTCGGCGCTCACGTTAGGCGCGGACTACTGGACGACCACCGAGTCCAGCGTCTCGGCGTCGCAGCACGGCGACGGCACCTTCGTATTCGGCGCCGCGTACCTTCGCGACTCGTACGACAACACCGGACTGTTCGCGCAGGAGCAGCTCGGGTTTGCCAACCGGCTGTTCCTGACGGCCGGCGTACGCGGCGACCACAACGACAACTTCGGTTCCGGCTACGGCTCGGCGATTGCGCCGCGGGTCGGCGCGTCGTACGCGGGCAACGCGGGCAGCGTGGGGTACAAGGTCCGCGCATCGTACGGCGTCGCGATTCAGCCGCCGTTGCCATTCCAGAAATCGGCGAGCCTGGCCGCGGCGCCGTTCAGCATCCAGGTGGCCAACCCGGACCTGGGCCCCGAGCGGCAACGCGGGCTCGATGCGGGCGTCGACCTCTATTTCGGGAACCGCGCGTCGTTAGGCGCCACGTACTACCATCAGCGCGTCGACGACATGATCACGACGGTGGTCCTGAGCAGTCCCGGGGACACGACGGAAATCGATCAGAACCAGAACATTGGCCGGATCAAGAACAGCGGGGTCGAGCTCGAGGGGTCGCTCAGCGTGGCGCCGCTCACGTTCAGCGCCACGTATTCGGTGTTTCACAGCACCGTAGACCAGGTGTCCGGCGGTGCGTTAGGCGACGGCACGGGCCAGTACCACACTGGGGATCGCCTGCTCCTCATCCCGCATGCGTCGGGCGGCTTCAACACCGGTCTCACGCTGGGGCGCACGCAGCTGCACGCCGGGCTCACGTACATCGGGTCGTTTCGCAACTACGACCGCATCGCGTTGTTCAACGCGTTTTTCGGCGGCGATCCGAACCCGCAGGCGCCGCGGGCGTACATCATCGACTATCCGTCGGTATTCAAGTGGAACGCGAGTATCACGCAGACGCTGCCGCGCGGCGTGCGGGCGTTCGTGCGGGTGGATAATCTCACCAACTCGTACAC
>DASYXE010000367.1:0-2327 GCA_035935375.1 Gemmatimonadaceae bacterium
TGGCCCGAGCTGCACCTCGACCCGACCGCCCTGGCCATCGCGCTGGCGACGAGCGTCGTCACCGGCATTGGCATCGGTCTCTGGCCGGCGCTGCGCTTCACGCGGCCGGCGCTCGTCGGTGAGCTCAAGGAAGGAGCGCGCGGGACGTCGGCGGGCGGCAGCGTGTCGCGCATCCGCCGCGTGCTCGTCGTCGTCGAGATCGTGTTCGCGGTCGTGCTGCTGGGGAGCGCGGGGCTGCTTGCGCGGGCCGTAAAGAATCGCGACCTGGCGCATGACGGATTTCGGTCGGATCACGCGCTCACGCTACGCCTAACGGCCCCGGCGAACGCCGCCGCCGCCGCGGGGCGGCCGACGACGGATTCGCTGTACTGGAAGCGGCTCGCGCAGCAGCTCGATGCGGTGCCCGGTGTGATGCACGCGACCGCGGCGCTCGGCCTTCCGTACACCAACGCGGCACCGACCGAGGCGTTTGCGGTCGAGGGCCGGCCGCCGGCCGCGCCGGGGCACGAGACCACATCGCGCATCATCCTGGCGGCCGACGATTATTTCGCGACGCTTGGCATCGCGATGCGCGCCGGCCGTCCGTTCGCCGCGAGCGATCGGTCCGGTGCGCCGCGCGTCGCCGTGATCGACGAGCGCGTCGCGCGCATCGTCTTCGGCGGCGCCGATCCCATCGGCCAGTCCCTCGTCATCGATGGTGCATCGTGGCGCGTCGTCGGCGTGGCGGCGGAAATGCGCCCCAACGCGCGGCGGGCGCCGGGCACGACATCGTTAGGCGAGATTTATCTGCCGCTCGCGCAGCGGCCATCGAGTGTCATGCAGGTTGTGCTGCGCACGCAGGGCGACCCGTTGCAGGCGGCGCACGACGCAATGCGCGTGGTCCACGACTACGATCGAGACCTCGCCGTGACCGACGTACAATCGTTCGCCACCGTCATCCACGACGCGACGACGCCGTACCGGATTCTCACCGGCTCGATGATCAGCTTTGCCCTCGCGGCCGCGAGCATCGCGCTCATCGGGTTGTACGCGCTCATCGCGTTCCTCGTCGCGCAGCGAATGCGGGAGTTCGGCATTCGCTGCGCGCTCGGGGCCGACGCACCCCAACTCTTCGGGCTCGTCCTCGGCGAGAGCGGCAAGCTCGCGGTGATCGGCATCGGCATCGGGCTCGTGGGCGCGCTGGGAGCCGGTCGCGTGATGCGGGCGGCGTTGGTCGACGTGTCGCCCGCCGACCCGGCTACGTTAGGCGCGGTGGTGGTCGCGATGCACGTCATCGCACTGTTGGCCGCATTCGGACCGGCGCGACGCGCCGCGCACGCCGACCCGATGTCGGCGCTGCGCAGCGACTAGTGAGGTGCAGCAAAAATCATGATAGTGGGAATGGATGCTATCCGAACCTCAGACGCGGTCTACTAGCCGCGGCGATCACTGACGCGTCAGCGTCATGCTCAGATTGGTGAAGCCGCAGCCGCGGACTCAGCCGCGCGGTCCGCGCGCGCCACCAGGGCCGCCGCCGCGAGGTCGCCAGTCACGTTGAGCGCCGTCGCAAACGTGTCCGGGAGCGCGTCGACCGCGATCAGAATCCCGATGCCTTCGGCGGGCAGCCCGATCGTGAGGAACAATGGCGTGAGCATGATGAACGCGCCGCGCGGCACACCGGGGGCGACGAACGACAGGAAAATCGATGCGAAGGCGACGGTCGCCAGCTCGCGCGCGTGCAGGGGGATCCCGTAGAACCAGCCGACGAACAACGCGCCAATCGTCCACGACACCGGCGCACCGATCTTGAACACCGACACGGCAAGCGGCAGCACGAATCCCGTAATGCGACTGGGGAGTGTGAGCCTGCGTTCGCCGCTCTCCATGAGCACCGGCAGCGACGCGATGGACGAGCTCGAGCTGAACGCGATGAGCTGCGCCGGCAGCGCCGCTCGCGCAAATCGGCCGACGGGTACGCCGCCGAACACGGCGACGACCGGGTAGAGCAGCAGGATGACCACGACATTCCCGAGCGAGTACGCGGCGATGTACAAGCCGAGCGCGCCGGCCACCGAGCCGCCGAGGTGGGCCGCGAGCGGCAGCACGAGCGCGAACACGCCGATCGGCGCCACGAGCACCACCCATCGGACGATCAGCATCATCGCGTCGCCTAACGCACGGGCGAGGGCGACGAGCGGCGTTCGCGTCGATTCGGGGCTGCGCGCGATCGCGATCGCCAGGATCAGCGTGAAGAGAATGAGCGGCACCATGGCGCCGTTGGCCGCGGCCGCGACGGGATTCGACGGAATCAACGACGTGAGCCACGCGCCGAAACTCGTGCTCTGCCC
>DASYXE010000368.1:0-14798 GCA_035935375.1 Gemmatimonadaceae bacterium
CGGATTTCGCGCAGCCTTGGAGCATCGTCAGGTCGAGATAGTCCTCATCGAGGCCGACGCGCGCATGGTGAGCGCCTTCGCTCTGTTCGAAACGGATCACATCGGATAAGGACACGGATAAGAGCGGATCGCTCGGTGGCGGCGGCGAGGTCCCGGCGCCGCGTCGTGGCCGTTGGTGTTGGTGACGCGCGCGACGGGCGACAGGCGTGCAACCCAAATCCGCAGACCGGACAGCGGGAAGGGGGGCCACGAAAAGATCGATTCCGGCCATGTGAACGCAGTGTGCGCCGAGCGGCCGAGCGATCCGTGCTGTGTCCGATCCGTAGGCAGTGCTTTGTCCGTTTCGTACAAGCGAAGCAACCCGCCAGGCGCGCGCCCGCATCGCGCTAGACTGAACCACTCCCTCCGTTCGCGTGCGCTTGCGGCCTCATGTACCCTCGGGCATACTCCGGGCGTCGCTTCCCCCTCACGTCGCACTATCAGAAGGAGTGTCCCGATGACGCGTACCTCTCGGACGCACTGGGTCCTGTCGGTCGTCGGCGCGTGCGTGGCCGTGGGCACCGTCGCGCTCGCCATGCCGGCGCAGGGCGCGCTCGCCGATAGCACGGCCGTCCGCAGCAAGGATGGGAAGCGCCTGTTCGGCAGCGCCGAGGCGCTCCGCGTGGCGAGAGTGTCGGCGCCGAGGCTGTCAACGGACGGCTCGCGCGTCGCGTACCTGGTCTCGTCGCTGGACATGGACAAGGACAAGCCCGGCAAGACGGTGACGCACCTCTGGGTGGTGCCGGCGGCCGGTCCCGCGTCGGCCGCGCGCGAGTACACGCGCGGCGACAAGAGCGTGTCGGGGACACGCTGGTCTCCCGACGGCAAGATCATCGCGTTCACGATGCTGGCGGGCGAGGACAAAGATGCGCATCCGCAGGTGTGGTTCCAGTATGCCGACGGCGGTGAGCCGTGGCAGGTGACCAAGCACAAGGGCGGCGTGCGCGGGTTCGAGTTCTCGCCTAACGGACAGGCGCTGCTGTTCATCGCCGCCCCGGCGCCCGACGCGGACGCGGAGAAGCGCGACAAGGTGCACGACGACGCGGTGGTCGTCGACCACGATCTGAAACTGGCCCAACTCTGGACGTGGGACGTCGGGACGGGCGCCGAGAAGCAGATCACGCACGGCGACAACAACGTGACGGACGCGCACTATTCGCCGGACGGCACGCACGTCGCGTTCACCACGACGCCGACCCCGCTGCTCGATGACAATTCGATGCAGACGGCGTGGGTCCTGGATGTGGCGAGCGGCAACGTGCGGAAGCTGGTCGACACGCCGGACTACACGGGCACGGCGCGCTATTCGCCGGACGGCGCCTGGATCGCGTATCTGGATTCGCGCGACTATCTGCTGCACCAGCAGGATCTGTACGTGGTGTCGGCGTCCGGCGGCCCGGGTCGCGACCTGACGTCCAAGTTCGACCTCAACGCGAGCGAGCCGTACTGGGCGCCGGACGGCAAAACGATTTACTTCGCGACGGACACGCGCGAGTCGAACGAGGTGTTCGCGGCCACCGTCGCGGATGGAAGCGTCAAGCAACTGACGACGATGCCCGGCGTGGTGGACCTCGACGCCGTGAGCTCGGATGGCAAGATCGTGATCGGGACGCGGACGGACCCGACGCATCCCGCGGATGTCTACCGGACCGACCTGTCGTTCGGGTCGCTCGAGCCGATCACCAACCAGAACGCCTGGCTTGCCGACTACGCGTTAGGCAGCACCGAGGTGATCACCTGGAAGAGCAGCAAGGATGGGATGGAGATCGACGGCATCGTCACCAAGCCGGTCGACTTTGCGGCGTCGCGCAAGTATCCCGCGCTCCTCAACCCGCATGGCGGCCCCACGGGCGCGTCGCTCCTCGGGTTCAATCCGAGCGATCAGATCATGGCCGCGAACGGCTACGTCGTGCTCGAGCCCAACTTCCGCGGTTCGACGGGTCGCGGCGAAGCGTTCGCAACGGCGAATCAGAACGACTGGGGCGGCGGCGACTACCGAGACGACATGAGCGGCGTGGACGCGCTGCTGGCGCGCGGCTGGGCCGATCCGGCCCGGTTAGGCGCATTCGGTTGGTCGTACGGCGGGTTCATGACGTTCTGGATCGACACGCAAACGGACCGCTTCAAGGCGATCTCGCCGGGCGCCGGTCTGCCCGACCTGTACTCGATGTACTCGCAGACGGACATCCATCGCTATCTGCGCCAATTCTTCAACATGAAGGCGCCGTGGGACAACTTCCAGGAATACTGGGATCACTCGCCGATGAAGTTCGTGAACAACGTGAAGACGCCGACGATGATCTTGCACGGCCAGGCGGACACGCGTGTGCCGATTCCGCAGGCTGAGGAGTTTTTCCGTGCGCTCACCGAGCGCCACGTGCCGGTGGAGTTCGTCACCTATCCGCGTGAGAACCACGGCTTCACGGAACCGCGGCACATGCAGGACCGCTACCAGCGCTACCTGGTCTTCTTCGGCAAGTATCTCAACAATCCGCCGGTCACCGAACCGCGCGACGTGATCGACCGGATGAGCAAGGACCTCCCCGCGCAACAGGTTGCTACCACCAAACCATGATGTCGCTTTTCGCGTTGTCGTCCGCACTCCGCCCGGCGCGCCGCTCGCGCCGGGCGTTCGCCACACTGGTTGCCGCCGCGGTCGCGGCCTCCGGCCCCATTGCGTGTTCACGCGAGGCGGCGCCGGCCAAGCCGGCGGCGTCGCAAACCGCCGAGCTCCCGCCGCTCAAGGTTGTCGATCCATCGTACATGGACACGACGGTGAAGGCGTGCACGGACTTCAACCTGTACGCGAACGGCGGCTGGCTGAACCGGGATACGATTCCGCCGGCCTACTCCGAGTCGGGCGTGTTCAAGGACATGGCCGACCGGAACGAGCTCGTCGTCAAGTCGGTGCTGGACGATGCCATGGCACGCGTGCCGTCGCTGTCCGACACGAGCACGCAGTACAAGTTAGGCACGTTCTACGGGAGCTGCATGGATTCGTCGGCCGCCGAGGCCGCCGGCGTCACCCCCATCGCGCCGCAGCTGGCGGCGATCGACTCGATTGGCTCGACGGCGGCGCTCCTTCCCGAAGTGGCGCGGCTCCAGATGGAAGGCACGAACGTGCTGTTCCGCTATGGGCCGTCGGTCAACGCGCACGACGCCCAGCACTACATCGCCGACTTCGATCGCGGCGGGTTAGGCATGCCGGATCGCGACTACTACCTGAACACGGCGGCGTCGGCGGACTCGATGCGGCGCGCGTATCGCGCGCACATCGCCAAGACGCTGGGATTGGGCGGCGAGGACAGCGCGTCGGCGGCCACGGACGCGGACCGGGTGATGTCGCTGGAAACCGCCATGGCCAAGGCCCAATTGCCCCGCGTCGCCCGGCGCGATCCCAAGGCGACCGACCACCAGATGTCGTTCGCGAAGCTCCACGAGCTCGCGCCCAACGTGGACTGGACGGCGTACCTGCAGGACGTGGGGGTCGCCTCGCCCGTTTCGATGGTGAACGTGGGCGAGCCTGCCTACTACAAGGCGCTCGACACGCTCGTGGCCAAGCAGCCCGTCGAGGACTGGCGCGCATACCTGCGCTACCATCTTCTCTCGAGTGCCTCGCCGTGGCTCTCGTCGGCGTTCGTGAACGAGAACTTCGCGTTCGCGTCGCGGTTCAGCGGGGCCAAGGCGTTGCTGCCCCGCTGGAAGCGCTGCCTGCGCGTCACCGATGCGCAGTTGGGCGAAGCGTTAGGCCAGGCGTACGTGGCCAAGACGTTCCCACCCGAGGCCAAAGCGAAGGCGAAGGCGGTGATCGACGACATTCGCGCCGCGTTTCACGAGCGGCTGCTGCATCTGACCTGGATGTCGGATTCGACGCGCGCGCACGCGTTGGACAAGCTGGCGAAGATGAACGAGAAGGTCGGCTATCCCGACACGTGGCGCGATTACTCGAAGCTCAGGGTGTCGACGGGCGCGTTCGTGCTGAACGACGAGGTTGCCTCGCGCTTCGAGTGGGAGCGCGTGGCGCAGCGGCCGGGCCAGCCGGTAGACAAGACCGAGTGGGGCATCACGGTGCCGACGGTGAACGCGTACTACAACCCGAGCAAGAACGAGATGGTGTTTCCGGCCGGCGCGCTGGTACCGCAGACGTTCGACCCGAAGGCCGACGACGGCGCGAATTACGGTTCGTTAGGCGGAAGCTGGGCCGGCCACGAGATGACGCACGGCTTCGACGACGAGGGGCGGCATTTCGACGCGGCCGGCAACCTGACCGACTGGTGGACGCCGGCGGACTCGAAGCGGTTCAACGCGCAGGCGGAGCTGGATGCGAAACAGTACGACGGCTACATCCAGGTCGACACGTTCCACGTGAACGGCCACCTGACGTTGGGCGAAAACATCGCCGACTATGGCGGCGCGCTCACGGCGTACGATGCGCTCGAGAAGGCGCTGCAACGCGATGGCCGTCCGGGGCTCATCGACGGCTTCACGCCCGAGCAGCGGTTCTTCATCGCTTATGCGCAGAGCTTCCGCGTGCACTCGCGTCCGCAGAGCTTGGTGACGCGTGTCAAGGTGGATCCGCACTCCCCGGAGAACTGGCGTGTGGACGGTCCGCTGTCGGACATGGAGGCGTTCGCGAAGGCGTTCGGCTGTAAGCCGGGCGATCAGATGGTCAGGCCGAGGAACGAGGTGCCTAACATCTGGTAGGGCTGGTGGGAATCCCGGATTTTATATCGCAGGGAAGGGGGAAGCGAACGCTTCCCCATTCCCTTTAGCCACGATCAAATTCAACCGCGATCTACAGCCTAGTTCACCAGCGCCAGCGTGAATCCGTCGTAACCCTTGGTGCCCACCGTCTGGATCGTGGTGGCGCTCACGCGCTCGTCGTTCGCGAGAATCTCGTGCAGGCGCCGTACGCCCTGCACGTTCGCGTCGTCGCTCGAGTCCTCGGCGAGCTTGCCCTCGCGGACGACGTTGTCGACGATGATCACCGAGCCCGGGTGGGAAAGTGCGAGCGCACGCTCGTAGTAGTCGGGGATGCGCGGTTTGTCGGCGTCGATGAAGGTCAGGTCGAACGGCTTGACGGCTTCGGCGATCAGGTGGTCGAGCGTATCGAGCGCCGGGCCGATGCGGATGTCGACGCGACGGGCGAGGTTGGCGTGTTTGAGGTTGTCGCGCGCGACGGCCGCGTGCGTGGACTCGAGCTCGAGGGTGACCACCCGCCCGCCGCGGGGCAGGGCGCGCGCGAGCCAGATGGTCGAGTAGCCGCCTAACGTACCCAGCTCGAGGATCCGCCGGGCGCGCATCGCCCGAGCGAGCAGCAACAGCAGCTTGCCCTGCGGCGGCGACACGCTGATCGCCGGGAGATCCGCCGCGACGCTCCGCTCGAGGGCGCGCTCGAGAATGGGATCAGGCCCAACGACGGACGACGTGATGTAGTCGTCGACCGCGGTCCAGATGTCCTGCGTCATCCGTCCTCCGTTCGTTCTGTCAGGCTTCGTCAGCCGGCGCGCTGGACGACGATCGCCACGCGATGCCAGGCATTGTTGGCGTATCCCTTGACGTTCCAGCCCTCGCGCAGCTCGACGGGCTGCGGTGATGCCACGCCATCGGCGGCGCGCACCACGATGGTGCGGCGGCCCGGCATCACATCCACGGTCGCTTCCCAGAACGTCCACGTGTAGCCCGTGCCGGCGTTCGTTACGCGCGCGGGGACCCAGTCGTGGCCGTCGTTAGGCGAAACCTCGACGGCCGTGACCGGACGCGCCGCGGATCCCAACGCCCAACCGCGCACGCGAAGCGGGCCCGCGCACACCTCCTGCTCGGGCACCGGATCCAGGATTGCGGCGTTGAGCGCAATCGTGCTCAGGGCGATGCCCGCGGTCACGTCGCGCGGCTTGGCCGGATCGACCTGGTACTGAACGCGATACGCCTCCCGCTGGAAATAATTGTCGGACGGCTCCGCTAGAAACGCGATGCGCCCGAGCCACTTGACGCTGCGCGCGCCGATCCAGCCCGGAACCACCGCGCGCAGTGGAAGCCCGTGCACCGGTGGCAGCGGCGCGCCATTCAGTTCGGTGGCGAGCAGCACGTCGCCGTCCAGCGCCTTCTCGAGATCGATCGATCCACCAAAACCGAACGCATGACCATGGCGCTCGACGCTGTCGAGGCCCGTGAATTCGACGAACCGGGCACCATCGGCGACGCCGACCACATCCATGACGTCCTTGAGGAGGACCCCGGTCCATTCGCCCGTGCTCGCCGCCTGTGGGCCCCAGGGCAGCTCTCCGGGCAGTGGGCCGAGCAGCAAGTACTCGTTGCGTCGCAACCCGGCGCAGACGAGCGTTGCCGGGACGGTGCGGCGCGGGAATGCGCGCAGCTCTTCGAGCGTGAAGCTGCGCGGTCGCTTACAAAGGCCGTTCCCACCCACTTCGAGCCGCCACGTGCGTGGGTCGATCGTGGGCGTCTTGCCGTGACTCCGCGTGAAGAACTGGTCGACCGGTGTTAGGAAGTGATCCGCGGTGACATCGGTTCGCGTCCCGGTGTTCTGGGCCTCGGCGTCGAAGATCAGGCGATGATCGGTCATGAGCGAGAGGAGAGTCCGGTCGACGAAAAAGAACGGGAGTTGACAAGGTAAGTACGGGCGCAGCCGGGGCGAAGTGGAGTCGGACGGACACAGAGACGACGGCAGACGCCGCTCTCTAAACCCTATCGCGCCGCTGACAAATGAATTATGTCGCGGAGGCCCGCGGGTGACGGTGCGCGAGCACATCTCGCGGCAGCCGATGACCCGCCCGGTCAACCTCTGCACATCCTTTCGCCGGGTACCTGCAATGCCTAACGAGAACAGCGCGGTCGAGACCTTCGAGTGCACCACCGTCGGCTACGCAGGAACCTACGTCTACAAAGGCGGCAAGAAATTCAGCGACCGCTACTCCCACAACCCGTGGGTCTGGAGCAACGAGGATGTCCCGTCGGCCCCCCACCTGACCATGTGGGCGAACGACATGCCCAAAGGAGAGCTGACGAGTTTTCACCTCTCGTACTGGTACAACGGCCAATCGCACAAGATCGTACATGTGCACTTCAAGATCGCGATTGGTGTGGTGAAATTCTCCAGTATCGACGCCAACCGCTGCGGCGGCGACAAGGAAGAGGCACGCAAGGCGGCGAACAATCAGCGAGCCGTCCTAACGAAACTGGCGACCGATCTGGTCATGGGCGCACTACCGGATTGATCCAAGACTGCCGTGGCGCCGCATGGATGCACACGCTGTGGTCCACCCGACAACAGACCCGGAAGCCATCGCGAGATGTTGACGGTCGCCAAGGCCGGCGCCGTCCTACGTGACGCAGAGCATGGGTCTCTGGGTGCGAGTTGGGATAGGGCTCGCAATGGATTATTTTTCACGGCTAGCCAAAAACCCGATTCGATCGATCAGGAGACCCACGGCCCATGCGGATGCTCGTGCTCGGAGCCGGCCTTCAAGGCTCGGCGTGCGCTTACGACCTGCTCCAGAACCCCGACGTCAAAGAGGTTCGTCTCGCGGACCTGAACATAAGCCACATCCCGGACTTCCTCGCACCATACTCGGGGAAGCGGCTGATCCCGACGCATTTGGACGTGCGCGACAAAGCAGCGGTCCTCGCGGTAATGCGCGAGAGCGACGCGGTGATGAGCGCCATTCCGTACTATTTCAACCTCGATCTCGCGCGGTTGGCCGTCGAAGCCGCTACCCATTTTTGCGATCTGGGCGGGAACACTGAGATCGTGTTCCAGCAGAAGGAGCTGGACGGGGCGGCGAAGGCGAAGGGGATCACGGTGATCCCGGATTGCGGGCTCGCGCCGGGCATGGTGAACATTCTCGCGCAGCACGGCATCGAGCAGATGGACAAGGTCCGCTCGGTGAAGATCTTCGTGGGGGGTCTGCCTCAGCATCCGGAGCCGCCGCTCAACTATCAGATCGTGTACTCGCTCGAGGGGGTGCTGGACTACTACACGACGCTCTCCTGGGTCCTGCGCGATGGGAAGCGGACACGCGTCAAGGCGTTGTCGGAGATCGAGGACGTGTCATTCGCGTCGCCCGTGGGCACGCTCGAGGCGTTCCACACGGCGGGCGGTCTGTCGACCATGGCGTTCCGCTACGAAGGACGCATCCCGACCATGGAGTACAAGACCCTCCGATATCCCGGCCACGCGCACATCATGGAGGCGATTCGCGAGCTCGGCGTGCTCGATTTGACGCCGGTGGATGTGAAGGGCCTCAAGGTGATTCCGCGGGATCTGTTCGTGTCTGCCGTCGGCCCTCGCCTAACGAAGCCGAAGGGACACGACCTCGTGGCGCTGCGCGTGACCGTCGAGGGGAGCAAGGACGCGAAGGACAAAACGGTGGGGTGGGAGCTTCTCGACTACTACGACGAGTCGCACCACATCAGCGCGATGATGCGGACGACCGGCTATTCCCTTTCCATCACGGGACAGATGCAGGCCAAGGGAGAGATCACGCCCGGTGGCGTGCACACGCCGGACGAGTGCGTGAACGCCATGGCCTACATGGCCGAGCTCGGGAAGCGCGGGGTGAACATCCGGGCGCTGTAGCGTTCTGCTGCCGGTGTTCGCCTAACGCGAGAACGCCGCGAGCGTGCCGCCCATGGCGTCGATCGTGGTCTTGGCGTTCCAGCGATCGGTGCCATTGTAGATGAACGCGAATGCCAACAGCTCGCCGTCGCGCGCGGTGACGTAGCCGCCGAGCGAGATGACGTTGTTCGTGGTGCCGGTCTTCGCGTGCAGGTTGCCCTGGGCGGGCGTGTACTTCATGCGCCGCTTGAGCAGCTCGGACTCGCCGGCCACCGGCAGGGACGCATGGAACGCGTCGCTCCACGGCGCGGTGTTCGCGTACGACAGCAGATCGACGAGCGCACGCGGCGTCACGCGGTCCAGCACCGAGAGACCGCTGCCGTCGGCCACCACCACGGCGCCCTGCGCCACGCCCACCTTGCTCGTCAGAAAGCCCTGCAGGAGCGCGTTGGCGGTTTCCACCGATCCGACGCCATCGGTCGCCGCCTTGCGGCCCGCGTCGCGGAACAGGAGCTCCGCGAAGTGGTTGATGCTCTCGCGATTCATGGCCGCGATGAGGTGCGAGAGCGGCGGCGAGGCGAGGCCGCCGACCTTGATCGCGTCGTTAGGCGTGGTCGCGAACCGCGTGGCGCCGGTGACGTGCACGCCGCGATTCTCGAGCGCGCGGCGGAACGCGCCGGCCGTGAAGGCCGTCGGATCCTCGACCACCACCTGATAGCTGCGCACGCCGGCGCGCGCGCCGATCCAGCCGCGTACCTCCATGCCGCCATCGGGCAGCGAGCGTGCGCTGATGCGCGCGCCGCGTCCTGCCACCGTGCGCACCTGCGCGGAGAGCGGCAAATCCGTGGCGGGATCTATCGAGACGTGCGCGGCCTGCTTGCCCGTACCCGGCACGACGATCACCGTTGCGAGGTTCTCGTTGCACGAGAGCGCCGACACGCGCGCGGCGTAACCCGACTGCAGATAGCGTGTCTTCCAGCCTTCGGGGATGCGCTGTGGATCGAAGGCGCTCGCGTCGGCGATGAGGGTGCCGGACACGCGCTTGATGCCGGCGGCGACGACGGCCTTCGCGAGATCATCCATTGCCGCGGCCGCGCCGCCCTGGATGTAGCGCTTCGAGATGCCCGGATCGCCATCCCCGCGCAGCACCAGGTCGCCTTGAAGCGTGCCGTCCGGTGTGACGGTGCCGGCGCGCAGGACATCAGTGCTGAATTCGTGGTCGGCGCCGTACGTCTGGAGCGCGAGCGCGGTGGTGAAGAGCTTGAGATTCGACGCGGGTTGGAGCTCGACGTCGGGCTGATACGAGTAGAGCGTGTCGCCCCGCGTGAGCGACATGACGAGCGCGCCCCACTGGCCGCTCCGCACGCGGGCGTTGAGCATGGCGCCAAGGTCCAGGCCTAACGCCGGCGCGCCGACGGGCGTCTCGTAGTGGAGCGCCGCGACGCGAGTCGTGCGCGCGCGGTGGTGCCGCACGCGGTGTCCCGCGGCGGTCGCGGCCTCGGCGCCCGCCACCGACGTGGACGCGAGCACCGGACTCGCACCGCTCTGCGCGCGCGCGCGGACGCCGATCGTGAAAGACGCGACGGCGGCGGCGAACATCAACGGGTAGCGGGCGACTCGCGGCATCGACGGAAAGACAGTGGGCAGAAGACAATGATGACGTCGCGTCGGTGGCATCCGACGCGGCGACGACATCTCGATGGCATTTTCGGTATTTCTACGGAACGAACGAGGCAGGTGACCTGCCGGTTGGACCTACTCCTTCACGAGCAGTGTGATGCTTCGTCACGTGCCCAACGATCCGACGGCTACAACTTGATCACGATGCGCCGCCGGTACAACTCCCACATGAGCCCTAAGAACAGCAAGACGTAGCAGATGGCGAAGAGCAACGACGCGTCGCGGGGCGGCAGCCACGACCCGAACCAATGCTCGTACATCGCCGTTTCGAGCGGGATCATCGTCCCACCGGATGGTACCCGGATGAGCGTGTAGATGAGCCGAGAGAAGAACCCTTCGGCGACGTACGCGGCGAGCGGATTGAGCCCGAAGATGACGAATGGCCACGTCCACCACCGGACGCGCTCGACGTCGATCAACCACATGCACGTGGCGAGCGTGACCGCGCCCATGCCGGCGGTGAACAGTACGAAGGAGCTGGTCCAGAGATTCTTGTTGATCGGGAAGACCCAGTTCCACATCAGCCCGGCCACCATGAGCATCGCGCCGACAGCGAACAACGCGACGATGCGCTCGAGCAGGGGTCGGTCGCTCGCGATCCATCGCCCGGCGATGACACCGAGCACGCAGGTGCCGATCGCCGGAATCGTCGAGAGGATTCCTTCGGGGTCCCATGTATGCGAGCCGACCCAGAGGTGATTCACGCCGAACACGGTGCGATCGAGCCAGGCGCTCAAGGTCGCATCTTTGGTGTTGAGCAGCAACGCGCCGATCTCACCCTGGCCGGGCACGGGAATGAGCGTTTGGGCGGCCCAGTAGCCCAACAAGAGCGCGGCCACGATCATCACTTGCTGCTTGACGGATGTCCGCAGCGTGAGCAGGGCGCCGCACAGATACGCGATGCCGATCCGTTGCAGCACACCGGTGATGCGCCAGTGTCCGAGCCCGAGGTGCGGCGTGACCGAATCGAACTGGGCGCCGAACGGCAGGTGAATCACGAACTCGTGATACGGAAGTCCCGTTAGGAGCAGCCCGACGAGCACGATCATCGCGCCGCGCTTGACGATCTGTGTGATGATCTGCGCGTCCGTCGCGCCGCGGCGCCGGCGGCCCGTAAGCGACAAGTGCGTCGTGATGCCGACGATGAACAGAAAGAACGGGAAGATCAGGTCGGTGGGCGTCCACCCGTTCCAGTCTGCGTGCTCGAGCGGGGGATAGATCGCGCTCCAGGTACCTGGATTGTTGACGAGCAGCATGCCCGCGATCGTGAGGCCGCGAAAGACGTCGAGCGACACGAGGCGTTCGCGCGTCGGTTGGACGCGCGCCGCGGGAGCGTCGGCACTCGCGGTCGCCGGCGCGACGGCTTCACCGGGCAGTGTGGCGGTCACGCGCTCTTGGCCGGGGGCGTGGATGTTTCAGGCGCCGCCTGCCATTGGTGATCGCGGCACTGAAACAGGATGCTTTTCGCGGGCGACACCTTGCCGCTGTCCTCTTTGTCCAAGTAGCGACCCGCGAATCCAATGGCGTTGCCGGCTTTGGTCGTGTCGATGCCCGTATACAGCAGGAGCAGCGTGACAGCGGTGCCTTTGGCCTTCAGGTTGTCGAGCTGCTTTTTCTGATCGGCGGCGTCGGTGGGATACAGATACGTCGGGCCTTTTGCCTGGAGCGCGGTCCGCGCGGCGTCGGGGAGGGCGGAATCGCCGGACGCGTAGAAGAGAAACCGGAGCGGCTCAGGGTCGAGACCGTGGAGGTACTGGTCGACGGCGCTGCTATACTCGGGCGAGTCCATCGCGGGACAATTCGCGGAGGCTTGTGCCCCACCGCCCGAGCCGCCTCCGCAGGCGCCCAGAGCGACGAGAAGGGCGGCAGCCGGCATGACAAGCACCGCCCGAGGCACTAAGGCATGTCGTGTCATGCCTGATAGTTGCACGAATGCACGCGTTTGTCGAGGCCGTCGTGCCGGTCCGTTAGCTGGCGGTCTAGGCAGAGCGCGAATCCAGGCGCACATTGGAGCCGGGTCGGGTCTTCCGAAGCCGAGTCCATCACGCGAACACGCGGAGGTTTGGCATGCCAGCATCGCACAACGCGTTTCGGGAAGGAGTGGTCGCCGGTATCATCGCTGCGACGGGCGTCGCGGTCTGGTTTCTGGTGGTCGACGTGGTGAGCGGACACGGCGCATTCTACACGCCGCAATTGTTAGGCGCGGCGTTGTTCAGTGTGTTCGGCAACACGGCGGCCGACAGCCCGGTGCTTCACGTCGCGGTCTATACCGTGTTCCACTATGCGGCATTCATCGCGTGCGGGCTCATCGCATCGCGTGTGGTGCACCGCGCCGAACAGGAGCCGTCCGTTCTGATCACGTTCACGCTCCTCTTCATCATCTTCGAGCTCGGCTTCTACGGGCTGGCGGCGACGATGGCCGAGACGCGCCTGCACGCGCTGGCGTGGTATCAGATCGCGGCGGGGAACGTGTTGGCGGCGCTCTTGATGGGCACGTACTTATACCGCGCGCATCCGGCGCTACGGCAGGAGTTCGCGCACGCGATGGAAGGCGAGTGACCTGACGTCACGCGTGCACCGCGTCGTGTTCCTGGCGTTCGAACTCGCGCACCCAGCGGAAAAACGCGACCGACAGCACGGCAATGAAGACGAAGCCGCCCGGTATCCACATGATGAGGCCGCCCAGGCGCTGATCCTCGAGCGGCGACAGCGGCCACACCCGCGGCGCGCCGGCGTAGAGCGGGAAGAGCAGCGTGCTCGAATACGTGATGATCATTGCCACGGCGGTCATCGGCAGCGACATCAGGAACAAGTACAGCATCTGCTTCGGGTACGAGAGCCGCGGCAGCTCGGGCATGGTGCTCATCACGGGCCACCACATGATGGTGGACGCGACGAGGAAGCAGAGGTGCATCACAATGTGCACCGGGTGGTGGTCGAGCGCGTAGTTGTAGAGCGGCGGCAAGTGCCAGACCACGATCGTGACGTTGAAGATCGCGAACGCCGCTGGTCCCGTGGTGATGCGCCGCGCGACGGCGGCAACGACCCGGCTCCGGAGCGCGGGACGCAGCAGCCACCCTGGTGTACCCGCAATGAGGAGCGGCGTGACGACCATGGTGAGCACGAGATGCTGCACCATGTGGGCGCTGAACAGGTAGTCGTCGCTCAAGTCGTGCAGGGGCCCGTTGAGCGAGAAAAACATCGCCGCGAGGCCGGCCACGAATGCGACGGTCTGGCCGGGCGTTGGGCGGCGCGAGGCGTCGGGGGCGCGCGGTGGGCCGTCCGGCTGCGGCACCGGGTCGACCTCGCCGGCGCGGGCGCGCCACGCGTAGAGCGCGCCTAACGCAGCGATTCCGACAACCGTGCTCGGGTGCACGCTGAACGACGACCAGGTGAACGTCGTCGCGGGGTGCAGCCAGGTGGCCATCGTCATCGCCTCACGCCTTCCGGCAGATCACGTCGCGTGCAGCGACAGGTGGCCGAAGAGGAACAGAAGGGAAATGATGACGATGATCGCGATCGTCAGCGGTCCCAGGAACAGGCCGCGGAAAATCTTCGCATCGTACTTGAGGTGCATGTAGAACATCACGACGATCGTGAACTTGATGATCGAGAGCGTGATCAACGCAGGGGCGAAGAGCCGCGTCTGCTTGATCGGCGTGTAGTAGATCCAGACTTCGGCCACGGTGAGGACGAACAGGATGAGTGCGACCCACCGGTACGTCTTCCACGTGGGGAAGTGAATCTCGGGATGCGGCGGCGCCTGCGGCTCGTGAGCGTCCGACGCGACGGCGTGCGAATGATCGGCGGTCATCGAGGCCTCGCTACTGGAGCAGGTACAAGAAGGTGAAGATCGCGACCCACACGACATCGACGAAGTGCCAGTAGAGCGCCATCACGTCGACGTTCACCGCGTCGCGCGGCCCGAGGCCGCGCTTCTTGTCGATGAAGTACATCGTGACGAGCCACAACACGCCGGCCGTCACGTGTGCGCCGTGAAATCCAGTCGTGATGAAGAACGTCGAGCCGAACAGGTTGGTGGTGATCTTGAGTCCCTCGTGGACGAACGACGTGAACTCGTACGCCTGGAACCCGAGGAACGTCGCGCCCAACGCAGCGGTGCACAACAACCAGATGCGCGACCACTTGTGGTCGTTGCGCTCGACGGCGGCGTGCGCCAGCACCATGGCGAGCGACGACATGAGCAGCACGAAGGTCGACGTCGACGTGACGGGAATGTTGAGGATCGGGTGGAAGTGCTGGCCCGTGCTCGGATCCGTCCACGGCGTGTGCGGGAACGGCCCAACGATCGACCGTCCCTTGTAGATCAGGTACGTCGAGATGAGCGACGCGAAGAAGAAGCACTCCGAGCCGATGAACGCCCAGATCGCGATCTTCGTGTGCGGAAGACCGGTGCTGGTGTAATGGTGCTCGGCGTGGTGTTCGGCGACGGCGGTAGCCAAGGTGTTTCTCCGGTACGATAGCGGTCAGGCGCGTGCGACGC
>DASYXE010000369.1:0-6664 GCA_035935375.1 Gemmatimonadaceae bacterium
GGAAGGACATCAGTTGTCTCTGGGTAGAGAGTGCCTGATCGATAGGGCCCGCGCATGGCGCTCACGTCGCGCAGACCATTGATGTTGTTCCATCCCTCAGGCGGCGTCGCCGCCGCTTCCCCCAGCGCAGCGCTTCCCCAAGCGAGCGACAGCGAGCGCTTCCCTATTCCCCGATTTCCGTCCGATCTCTGACGCAGTTCACTAGTCATGTCCCGCGGCGCAAAACGTGTACGGTGCCCATGGTCCCGACAACATCACCTTCATCCTGTGGTCCCGCTCGACGGTCGTGCGAACCACGTCGCGGTGCCGAGCGATGAGCGTGCGTGGCACCAGGTGCGCTGCTTCCAACGAGCGCGCTCCAGGTGCCACGGTTGCCCACACTATCTCGCGAACGACGCCCGCTTCCTCGACTGCCCGGGCGACGCCCCTCCGCAAGAATTCGGCCTGATCAGAAACCGCTTGGCGCACGTGCTGTCGCTCGCGAACCCAACGCAGGTACGCGCTCCCCGACTCGCGCGGCGCGGGACCCGGAGCATTGGTCTGCCCGGCGAGAAGGATCCGAACCGTCATCTCGACGCAGCCGCGCACGCGCTCGAGCGACTCCAGCAGCGATTCATGCCGTTCGCCGAGCAGCGCGGCAACCTGGTGGTCGCCGGCGAGCACTTGTCCGAAGCGGGCCGGCACCGGGGTGGCGCGCGCCATGGCGTCGCGGACGACGTCGTCGTGCGCGCGGGCCCGCGACACGCTCGGCGCCATCACCGGGTCCGGGACATCGCTCACCCAGGCGGCCAGGCCGCTCGCGCTCAGCTCGCGCACGGGCGCGGCGTCCACGCCGCGCCGGGACGCGGCGGGCGGCTCATACCCCGCGGGGATGATGCAATACAGGTACGTCGGCATCGGGCGTCGCGCGCTCGCGTGCGGCCGCGTGGTCGAGCTCGGACTGGATCGCGGTGATGTAGACGCCTAACCCGACACGGATGAGGTCGATGTCGGCGACCGCGATGGTGACGTCGCCGCTGATCACGATGCCCTTGTCGAGCACGTGGTTGAGGAGGTCGCCCAACACGAGGCGGTCATCGCCGGTGAGCTCGAGCGCGTCGTCCGTCACGCGTCGTCGCGCACGAAATGATACGGCGGCCACGGACCGCTCAACTCGACGCGCAGCCCGCGCGGCTCGAGCCTGGCCGCGAGCTCGCCCGCGGCGGCGCGAAACGGATCGACGCGGTCGCGGCGCACGAGGAACGACGCGTCGAGCACCGCCACGCCGGCGGGGCGCGCGCCGGACGGCGCGGCCGGGAGCGCGTCGCGGACGGCGCGCTCGCCTAACGCAGACAGCGCCTCGAACGCCTCGCGCGCCGATTCGGCACCCACGCGGCGGAGCTCGACGCCGCGCAGCTCGTCCGCTTTCCGCTCGAGCAAATAGCGCTGCCCCGGCGCTGCGCCCTGCGCCCGCTCCGCGAGCTCGGCGATCGCGGGGCTCGTGAGGCCGAGGGCGGCGGTGGCACGGTCATCGAGGCGGAACAGGCGCACGGTCCACTCCTGGCAGGGCGCAACGCGCTCGAGCAAGCCGTCGAGCACCGCTTCGCGCTCGCGCAGCATGGCGCGCACCGATTCCGCCGACGCGAACACGGTGAACATCGGAAACGGCACCACGCCGCCGGATTCGCTCGCCCAACTGAGCACGGCGTCGTGCGCGACCGCGCGCGGACCCACCCAGTCGACGTCGCTCGCGCGCGATTCCATCACGTCGGTCGAGTACACGCTCGAGTCGACGCGCGACACGAGCGCGGCCACGGCGCGGCCGGGGTTCCGCTCGAGCGTCACCGCCGACTCGTCGAGACCGCGAGGCGCGCGCGCGATCGGCGCGTCGGGGCGCACGGCCCCATACGCATAGAAAACCGACGCGCTCAGCGCTCGTCCTCGTCGCGCTGCACGCGGACGGGACCGCCGGAAACGCCCATGCCGAATTGTTCGCGCCAGTAGCGGACGTCGCGCAGTCGCGTCATCAACTCCGCTTCGCGCGACAGGTATTCGGCATCGTCGATGTCGCCGCTCTCGAGCGCGAGCTGCAGCTCCATCAGGTCCTGCTTGATGGCGGTGTCGTCGGTGAGCTCCTCGCGCGCGGTGCGCTCCACCATCTCCAGCGACCACCGGATGCCGGCCACCGGCCCGGAGACCGGGAACGTCAGGAGCTTCGACAGCAGGCCCATCGTCCGTTAGTCCGCGCGCTCGAGCTTGAGCTTGATGTTCACGAAGTTGTACGGCGGCCACGGGCCGGTGTACTTGAACGTCAACAAGCCCTCGTGCCGGTGGCTCAGCTCGCGCACCTTCTCGTCGAACCGTTCGCTCGCCGAGCGCTCGACGAGGAAGGCGGCGTTCATGATCATGCGGTCGCCAATCGGTTTGCTGCTGCGGCTGGCAACCGACACCGGCCGCAGCGATTCGTGCACGTCCGACACGAACGCGTTGCCGGCTTCCTCGAGCGCCGACTCGACGAGGCGGCCTAACTGAACGCGCGCGAAATACGTGGAGCTCTGCGCGTTGTTCTCGATCTCTTCCTTGAGCCGGCCGATCTCCTCGTTGGTCCGCTCGAGCGTCGCGATCACCTGCTCGCGGTCCCACAACACCTTGAGACCGAACTCGATCTTGTCGCGCATCTTGTCGAGCACGTCGCTGAACGCCTGATAGGTCGAGCGCAGGAGCTCGGTGACGTCATCCTCGGATCGGAACACGGTGCCGAACGACATCGGGATCACCGTGTGCTCGCGCATCACCGTCTCGTTCACGAACTCGTGCGCGAGCACGTTTTCGCGCGTCGGGTCGTAGATCACGATGGGGGTATCGCTGACCACGGCGGCCAGATCCTTGTGGTGGACGGTATAAACGCGCCTCCCTTCTCCACCCATGCCGATCGACCCGAATTCGCACGGTGCGTCGGTGCGCACAATGCAATAGACGTACTTGCCGCCGTCCGGCGGGCCCACAGGTACACGCTGGGCAAGCGTCATCTCATCCATCGCCAACTCGCCTCCGCTGCATCATCGCATCACTCGACTCGCGGCCCGCACGTGAGCCGCGGGGGTCGTCCAAAGCGTGCGCAAGTTGCGGCCCGGAGTCAAGATGCGCGTCACTCCGTGGCGGCCTTGTGCGCCCGAGAGCATCTTCGCACACGCCTTTGACCTGACGACGATCATGACCGGCCGACCATACATCCTTGGCGAGTCCACCTGGACCTCTGTGCGCGAAGCACGCTACGACGTGGCCGTCCTGCCGTGGGGCGCCACCGAAGCGCACAACACGCATCTGCCCTACGCCACGGATGTGATCGAGTCCGAGGCGGTGGCCGCCGAGTCGGCGCGCCTGGCGTGGAACGACGGTGCGCGCGTGGTGGTGCTGCCCGCAATTCCGTTCGGCGTGAACACCGGCCAGTTGGATGTCGCCTACTGCGTGAACATGAACCCGAGCACGCAGGCGCTCGTGTTGGCCGACGTCGTGCGCAGCCTCGAGCCGCACGGCGTGCGAAAGCTGGTGGTGCTCAACGGACATGGCGGCAACGATTTCCGGCAGATGATCCGCGAGTTGCAGCCGGAGACGCCGCTGTTTCTGTGTGCGCTCAACTGGTACGCGTGCGTGGATCCGGCGCCGTATTTCGAGGAACCAGGCGATCACGCCGGTGAGCTCGAGACGAGCACCATGATGGCGCTGGTGCCGGAGCTGGTGCACCCGTTGGCCGAGGCAGGTCCGGGCGCCGCGAAACGATTTCGCGTGCAGGCCCTGCGCGAGGGCTGGGTGTGGGCGCCGCGCCGGTGGACCCAAGTGACGGACGACACGGGCGTTGGCAATCCGGCCCACGCCACCGCAGACAAGGGCCGACGATACCTCGACGCCGTGTGCCGACGGATCGCCGGCTTTCTGGTGGACCTCGCCCGGGCGGATCCGAATGCGATGTACGAACAATGAGGGCGGACAAAGCCGGACAAAACCGGACAATTCCTGGATCTTGTCAGTCCGTGTCCGGCCTCGTCCGTCCGCGCAGTTGTCCGACTTCCGTCAGACCCCTTGTTCAATTAGGTATGCCGGCGCCATCGTGTAACCCGGACAACGGAGGCCTCGTAGTACAATCAACTGGGCATACCGAGGGACGTGAACATGGCGGGCAGCGACCTGTATACCGGCACCTTGGACGTGTTGATCCTCAAGGCCCTGACATGGGGACCCATGCACGGCTACGGCGTGGGCAAGTGGATTCGCGACACGACACGCGACGCGCTGCAGGTCCAGGAAGGCGCGTTGTACCCTGCGCTCCACCGGCTCGAGCGGAAAGGATTGCTCGACGAGGAATGGGGCATCTCGGAGACGGGCCGAGAAGCCCAGTACTACAAGCTCACGAGCTCGGGCCGGAAGCAGCTGCAAACTGAGGTGCTTCGGTGGACGCGGTACACGCTCGCGGTATCGGCGGCGCTCAACGCGTCGCCCGCCTGAGCAACCGATAGGGCAATGAAGCGCGCCTTTCACCTGTCTGCCGGCCATCACGGCATCACGCGGGACGTCGACCGCGAGCTGGCCTTCCACATCGAGATGCGCACGCGCGAGCTCGTCGCGCTGGGCCGCAACCCGGCCGACGCACGCCGCGAAGCGATCGCCGTGTTCGGGGACATGTCGGCGGTGCGCACGGAATGCCTCACCGAACAGGGACACCGCACGCGCCAACGCGCGAGGACGGAATTCATGCACACGCTCTGGCAGGATGTCCGCTTCACCGCGCGCACGCTGCGCCGCGCGCCGGCGTTCACGATCGCCTCGCTGCTCACGCTTGCGTTAGGCATCGGCGCCACCACCGCCATCTTCAGCGTCATCGACGGCGTGCTGCTCCGCCCCCTGCCGTACGCCTATGGCGACCGCCTCGTGCACGTCTCGCAGCCGGCCAACGCGGGCGAGATCCCCGACGTCGGCTTCTCGCCCATGGAAGTGACGGACTACGAGTCGCAAGCGCACAGCTTCGATGCCCTGGCCGAGTACCACACGATGGCGTTCACGCTGTTGGGACGCGAGGAGCCGCTGCGCGTCCAGACGGGCGTGGTCTCGGCCGGGTTCTTCAATGTGTTGGGCGTGAAGCCGCTGCTCGGCCGTACCTTCCGCCAGGGCGAAGACCAACCCGGCGCGGCTCCGGTGATCGTGCTCAGTTACGAATTCTGGCGGCGCGCACTCGGCGGCGATCCCACGATCGTAGGACGGACGTTCACGATGAACGACCGCGTCCACACGGTGATCGGGGTGCTGCCGTTCCTGCCGCAGGACCCCGACCACAACGACATCTACATGCCGGTGTCGTCGTGTCCATTCCGCATGTCGCCGCGCGTGCTCTCGTCGCGCACGGCCCGCATGGTCACGTTGTTAGGCCGGCTCAGGCCCGGCGCCACGCTCGGACAGGCGAGCGTCGATGTCTCCTCGGTGGCCGCACGTCTGCACCGCGAGTACCCCGACGCCTATCGCGCCAACGACCGCCTCACCATAGCGGCCGCGATGTACCGCGATGAGATCACGCGTGCCGCGCGTCCCACGCTGCTCGTGCTGTTGGCGACGGCGGCATTCGTGCTGCTCATTGCGTGCGCCAACGTCGCCAATCTCACGCTGGCGCGCGAGCTGCGCCGCGAGCGCGAGATGGCGTTGCGCGCCGTGCTCGGCGCCGGCCGCCGCCGCATCGCGCGCCAGCTCGTGACCGAGAGCACGATCCTCGCCGTCGCCGGCGGTGCGTTAGGCCTCGCCGTCGCCTATGGGTTGTTGGGCGTCCTCAAGTCGTTCACGGCCCTGTTCACGCCCAGGGCAGCCGAGATCGGCATGGACGGCCGGGTGCTCGCGTTCGCGTTCGCCGTGTCGGCCCTCACCGGGATCTGCCTCGGTCTGGTGCCGGCCATCACGTCTCGCCGCGATCTCGCGAGCGGTCTCAAGGAAGACGGGAACGCCTCCACCCTGGGCGGCACGCGCATGCGCCTCCGCGGCACGCTCATTTCCGCGCAGGTGTCGATCGCGTTCATGCTGCTCGTGGGCGCCGGGCTGATGCTGCGGAGCTTCGTGAATCTGGAGCGCGTCGACCCGGGATTCGATCCGGCCAACGTGCTCACGGCGCGCGTCGACCTCGACTGGGCCAAATACAAAACCGGACCGCTCGTCCGGAACTTCGAGGAGGCGCTCGTCGACCGGCTGGCCGCGCGTCCGGGCGTGACGGCAGTCGCCGTATCGAATGCGTCGCCGATGAACGAAGGACAACCCAACAACGCGCCCTTCCGCATCGACGGCCGCCCGATCGGCACAGGGCAATCCGCGCCGACGATGGATGTCCGCATCGGCTCGACGGACTATTTCCGCGTCCTCGGCATTGCGTTAGTCAGCGGGCGGTCGTTCACGGCGATGGATCGCGACACCGCGAACGAGCCGGTGGTCATCAATCAAACCGCCGCACGCCGGTACTGGGGCTCGGCCAATCCGATCGGGGCGCGCCTTACGTTCGACGACGGCAAGAGTTGGGCGACGGTCGTCGGCACGGTGGGCGACGTGTCGCAATACGGGCCGGCGCAGCCGGAGATGCCGGCGCTGTACGCGCCGTTCTACCTGAGCACCACCAGCGACATCCGCCTGCTGGTCCGCACGCGCGGCGATCCGGCGT
>DASYXE010000370.1:0-2085 GCA_035935375.1 Gemmatimonadaceae bacterium
CGTGAAGCGGTCGCGTCGCGCGCGCGGCAGCTCGGGCAACTCGCGTCGCACCTCGTCGATCCAGTGCGGGTCGAGGACGAGCGGCGGCAGATCGGGCTCCGGGAAATAGCGGTAGTCGTGGCTCGCTTCCTTGGAGCGCGCCGGGCGGACTTCGTTGCGGGCGCCGTCCCAGAGCATGGTCTGCTGGTGGACGCGCTCGCCGCGCTCCAAGAGCGCGCACTGCCGCTCGAACTCGGCCTCGAGCGCGCGCTGGACGCCGGAGAACGAGTTCATGTTCTTGACTTCGGTCTTCGTGCCTAACGCAGTGACGCCGCGGGGCCGCGCGCTGACGTTGGCGTCCACGCGCAGGCTTCCCTCCTCCATGTTGACGTCGCTGACGTCGATGTACTCGAGGATCTGCTTGAGCGCCGTGAGGTACGCGACGGCGTCGGCGGACGACCGCATGTCGGGTTCGCTCACAATCTCGATGAGCGGGACGCCGGCGCGATTGAGATCGATGGCCGTGGCGCCCGGATATCGGTCGTGGATCGACTTGCCCGCGTCCTCTTCCATGTGGACGCGCGTGATGCCGACGGTGCGCGCCGCGCCGCCGTCGCCGATCTCGAGGCGGCCCGCGAGGGCGAGCGGCCGGTCGTACTGCGAGATCTGGTAGCCCTTGGGCAGGTCCGGATAGAAGTAGTTCTTGCGCGCGAACACCGACACCGGGTTCACGGTGCAGCCGAGGGCGTGCGCGGCGCGCATGGCGAGGTGGACCGCTTCGCGGTTGAGCGCGGGCAGCGCGCCGGGCAGCGCCAGGCACACCGGGCAGGTGTTGACGTTGGGCGGCGCCCCGTACGTCGCGTCGCAGCTGCAGAACGCTTTGGTGTGGGTGCGGAGCTGGACGTGGACCTCGAGGCCCACGACCATCTCGTAGCGGGCGTTGACGTCCGCCGGGGCGTCCCGGAGTCCGGTCATTGGTGGGCCTCCCCGCCTAACGCACGCTCGAGCCCGTACGCGGCCGCGAACATCCCCGCCTCGTCGAAGTGCCGCGTGATGAGTTGGCCGCCTATCGGTAGGCCGTCTACACGTCCGATCGGGATCGAGATGCCCGGCACGCCGGACAGGTTGCCCGTGCAGGTGAAGATGTCGTTCAGGTACATCTCGTACGGATCCGATTTCGCGCCCAGCTCGAAGGCCGGCGACGGCGTGGTGGGCGTGAAGATGACGTCGACGCCGGACGCGAACACGCGCCGGAAGTCGTCCGTGATGCAGGCGCGAACCTCCTGCGCCTTCTTGTAGTACGCGTCGTAATAGCCCGCCGAGAGCACGTACGTGCCGAGGAGCACGCGGCGCGTGACTTCGGGCCCGAAGCCGCGCGATCGCGTGCGCTCGTACATCGCGCGCAGCCCATCGTCGCCCGTCACGCGCAGGCCGTAGCGGACGCCGTCGAAGCGCGCGAGGTTGGACGAGGCTTCGGCCGGCGCGATGATGTAGTACACGGGGATGGCGAGGTCGGTGTGCGGCAGCGAGATGTCGCGCACCTCGGCGCCCTGCGCGCGGAACGCGTCGAGCGCGCGGTCGCACAGCGCGGTCACACGAGGGTCGAGCGACGCGGGGAAATACTCGACCGGGCGGCCGATGGTGAGACCGCGCATCGAGCGCGCCGCGCCGTCGCGATAGCGCGGGACGGGGCGCTCGGCGCTCGTCGAGTCGTACGGGTCGCGGCCGGCGATCACTTCCATGCCTAACGCAGCGTCATCCACGGTGCGGCCCAACACGCCCACCTGGTCGAGCGACGACGCGAACGCCACCAGCCCGAACCGGCTCACGCGGCCGTACGTCGGTTTCACACCGACCACGCCGCAGAACGCCGCCGGCTGCCGCACCGAGCCGCCGGTTTCCGAGCCTAACGCAATGCGGGCGATACCCGCCGCCACCGCTGCCGCCGATCCGCCCGATGATCCGCCCGGCACGCGGCATCGATCGATCGGGTTGCGCACCGGACCATACGCGCTGTTCTCGTTCGACGAGCCCATCGCGAACTCGTCGCAGTTGGTCTTGCACAGCACCACCGAGCCGGCCGCGCGCAGGCGCGACACGACCGTC
>DASYXE010000371.1:0-1706 GCA_035935375.1 Gemmatimonadaceae bacterium
CGCCGATCGGCGCCACCAGCACCACCCATCGGACGATCAGCAACATCGCATCGCCTAACGCACGGGCGAGGGCGACGAGCGGCGTTCGCGTCGATTCGGCGCTGCGCGCGATCGCGATCGCCAGGATCAACGTGAAGAGAATGAGCGGCACCATCGCGCCGTTGGCCGCGGCCGCGACGGGATTCGACGGAATCAACGACGTGAGCCACGCGCCGAAACTCGTGCTCTGCCCGCCGGCCGCCAGCTGACTCGCGGCCTCGGCGGCACCGGCCGGGAGCGCCGGCCGTGCGCCCGCGGTGGACGGGAGCGGCAGGAGCGCGAACAGCGGTGGTGCGAGCAGCATCACGACCGCCGCCGTGCCCGCCAGCAAGAGCCCGAAGACCACCAGTGTGCGCCCGCCGAGGCGGCCGATTGCCGTGACGTCGGTGGCGGATGCGACGCCGGTGATGAGGAGGGAGACCACCAGCGGAATGACGGTCATCCGGATGGCGTTCACCCACAGCGTTCCCAACGGAGCGATGGCATCGGCGGCGTGGAGAAGCGGTGCGCTGCCTAACGCAGCGATGAGCGCCCCGAGGCCGATGGCGGCCGCGAGGGCCACGAGAACGCGCGTGCTCTCTTTCATGGCGGCGTGGTCAGGCGTGTCACATCATGAGATCGCCGCCGTTGATATCGAGCGACGTCCCGGTGATGTAGCCCGCCGCCTCGGAGGCGGCGAAGCAAATGAGGTCGGCAACTTCCCGGGCGGTCCCCAGGCGTTGAACGGGATAACTCGCGGCCAACCGCGCGAGCAGCTCGGGCGTCGCGTGCTCGCGCGTCAGCTCCGTATCGATCATGCCGGGGCACACGGCGTTCACGGTGATGCCGAACCTGCCCAACTCTTTCGCCGCGGCGCGCGTTAGGCCGAGGAGGCCGGCTTTGGAGGCGGTGTAATGGGCGCCGCCTAACGTGCTGACCATGCGGCCCGCCGATGACGAGATGTTGATGATGCGGCTGTAGTGCTGGGCCTGCATCGTCGGCAGCACGGCTTTCGTGAACAGAAACGGCGCCACGAGGTTCACTTCGAGCGCGTCGCGAAACTCCTGGGGCGAGAGGTTGGGAAAGCGCGTCGAGCGCGCGAACGCGGCATTGTTCACCAGCACGTCGATGCGGCCGAACCGGTCGACCGTGCGGCGCACGATCTCGTCCGGTGCGCCTTGGGCGGCGATGTCGCCCGGCACGGCCAGCGCGCGATCGCCGAGCGATGTCGCGAGCGCGTTGGCGCGTGTGGCATCGCGGACGTTGACGGCAACGCTCGCGCCGCGCTCGTACAATCGCGCGGCGACGGCGCGGCCCAAGCCGCGCGCCGCGCCGGTGATGATCGCGACGCGACCCGTGAAATCGAGCGGCGCGTCGGTGCGCTTCTCGTTCCCTGCGTCGTTCGAGCTGATAGTCGCGGCCCGGTTGGAGACGCGCCAATATGCCGATCCGCTCCGATCTACGCGAGCGACTCCGCGATCACGGTTGAGCGATGTGACCGGAGCGTTATCGCCAACACCTTATAGCCGCTTCAGTCCGTCGTGCCCCGCCGGTACCACCGTCCTGCTGCGTAATAGAACGCGTCGGCCGCCTTGCCAATGAACGCCTGCTCGATGGCGTCATGATCGATCGGTTGCGGTATGGCGCGCCCGCCATCATCGCGGCGCCAAGCCCGGATGCGGTCGCGC
>DASYXE010000372.1:0-2259 GCA_035935375.1 Gemmatimonadaceae bacterium
GCTCGAGGAGAGCGTGGGCGTCGAGGCCGGACACGGGTCGGCACGCACCAGTGTCGGCGAAAGCGGCAACGAATGCCGTGATCAACAGGAATGGTGACATGCGACGCAATACGCGATGCCCGATCGGGCGCCGGCAAGCACGCAGTCGTTAGCGGTGCGATCGGCGTCGCGAACGGTCGCGTCGCACGCGTTCACTTGCACCGCGCGCCGCCCGCACCGATCATGAACGCGATGAGCACTGCATCGGTGACGGCCAACGCCCGCGACACGCACGCACCGCGCATCGCCGCGTGGAAAATAGCCGCGGTGTGGACGGTCCCCGTTCTGTTGTCCACCGCCGAGACCGTGATCTTCGCCGCGCAGAGCGGACACCCGATCGCGGTGTGGCGGGCGTTCGTCGGCGAAGCGCCGCAATGGTACGGTTGGGCCGTGCTCACGCCGTTCATCCTCGCGCTCGCCGAGCGCTTTCCATTGCGGCGCCCGGTACGGGTGGTTCCGGTGTTCGTGCACATCGGCGCGAGCGTCATCGCGGGTCTGGCGTTGGCCCTGGGCGACGCAGCGGTGAACGTGTGGGTGCGTCCGTCGCGCGAAGGATTCGGCGCGCTCACGCGCGGGTGGTTTGTCGGCAGCCTGCCTGCGACGACCCTCGTCTACTTCGCGATCGTGATCGCGGCCTACGCCTGGCGGAGCGCGGCACGGCTCCGCGAGCGCGAGCGCGAAGCCGCGGAGCTGGAAGCCGAGCTCCGGCGGGCGCAGTTAGGCGCGCTCCGGATGCAATTGCAGCCGCACTTCCTGTTCAACAGCCTCAACGCGGTGATGGCGCTGGTGCGCGACCGCGATACGGATCGCGCGTTGGGCGCGCTCGCGCTCCTGAGCGACGTGCTCCGCGCTACCGTGAACGCCGGCAACGCAAACGAGACCACGCTGGCGTCGGAAATCGATTTCGTGCGGCAGTATCTGCGCATCGAGCAGCTGCGGTTCGGCGACCGGTTGGCCGTGACGTTCGACCTGGACGGGGCGCCGCGCGACGCCATGGTGCCGGTGTTCATCCTGCAACCGTTCGTCGAGAACGCGCTCAAACACGGCGTCTTGCACGGGCGGGAGCGCAACGAGATCGCGATCGCGGCGCGCGTGGCGGGGCCGTCGCTCGTGTTGTCGGTACGGGACGACGGACGCGGACTGGCTGGCCCGTTAGGCAATGGATCGGGCGTGGGCATCGCGAACGCGCGGCGGCGGCTCGAGCACCTGTACGGCGCGCGGGCCACGCTCGTTGTCCGCGCCGGAGCCGCCGGCCGCGGTGTGCAGGCGATCATCACGATGCCGCTCACGCAGCCCGCCATGGCAGCCGTCGGCTCCGCATGATTCGCGTGGTCATTGCGGACGACGAGGAGTTGTCTCGGCGCGCGCTGCGTCAGCTGCTGGGACGGCACGCGGACGTGGAGATCGTGGCCGAGTGCCGCGACGGCGGCGAGGCGCGTTCGGCGATCGACGCACTCGAGCCCGATGTCGCACTGCTCGACGTGCGCATGCCGTTGGGCAGCGGCCTGGAAGTGGCGCGCGACCGCGAGGGTGCGACACTGGTCGTGTTCGTGACCGCGTTCGATCAGTTCGCGCTGCCCGCCTTCGACGTCGAGGCGGCCGATTATCTCACGAAGCCGCTCACGGAGTCGCGGTTCGACGCGATGATGGAGCGGGTGCGGCGGCGGATCGACCTGCGGCGGCGGGCGGATCGCGGCGCGATTGAGCGCGTCGCACCGCTCGTGGCGCGCGTGGGCGCAACGGACGTGATGATCCCGCTCGAGACGGTCGACTACATCGAGGCCGACGACGTATACGCGGCGGTGGTGTCGCGCGGCAAGCGGCAGTTGGTGCGGCGGTCGCTCGACGCGCTGGAGCAGATGCTCGACCCGGGCGCGTTCATTCGGGTGCACCGGTCGTACATCGTGCGCGTCCAGCGGGTGACCGCGGTGCGGCGCCGGGACGGGCGGATGGAGCTTGTCCTAACGGACGGAACGGCCGTGCCGGTGAGCCGGCGGCGGCGGGTGGTGGTCGCGCGGCGCTTCGCCGGTCGTTAGGCGAAGTCGTGGCAGCTGATGCCGGCGCCGACGCGGCCCTACTGGCGCGCCTCGGAGTTTCTGACGGGAGTCGAGGGGAATGGGGAAGCGCTCGCTGGCGCTCGCTTGGGGAAGCGCTGCGCTGCGGGAAGCGGCGGCGACGCCGCCTGAGGGGCGGAAGGACATCAGTTGCCTCTGGATGGAG
>DASYXE010000373.1:0-3034 GCA_035935375.1 Gemmatimonadaceae bacterium
CTCGATCCCGAAGTACAGGTTTTCGAAGAGCCAGCATGCAGCCTGGATCTCCGCCTTGTTCGTGGGGTCGACCACCATCCACCCGGCGAGCTTCGTGCCGTTCGCGAAGCCGTGGCTCGTCCAGTAGTTGAGCGCCGTGACCTCGTCGCACCCCTGGTCGGTCGCGGGGTTTCCCGGCACGTACCCGCCGATCGCGCCGTAGTCGGCAAGCACCTGCGCCGGCGTCGCGTGGAAGAGATCCCCGGCGCCTCCCGTGGCCACGCCGACGACGTGGTAGCCGCCGGCGATCACGCAGTCGCCGAGCTGGTCGTTCTGCATGATGTCCGAGAGGACGGGGAGCGCGGGCGCGCTGAAGTCGCACGACGCGGGGGGCGTCGGGAAAGCCGCCTTCAGGTAGTTCCTGAGGCGGAAGTGCGGGCCGACCACCCGTGGTCGTCGTCGGCCGAAGACGACGGGGCGCCCGAGGTGCGGAGCGAGTACGGACTTCATCGCGCCTGCGCCGCCTTCTTCCGGGCGAGGGGCAGAGCGGCGATCACCTTCGGTTCGTTGACATACGGCGTTGACGCCAATGCCGACGGGCCGCCGCCATCCGACTGCGTGTCCAGAAATACGACGATGTCCGCGATCACGTCGGCGACCGCTTGCTCTTCGTTCGGCGCACACGTCAGCACGACGGTCGCGAAGGGCTTGCCCCAGTTGTCTTGCACGCACTGCTCGAGCGCGATGCCGTCCTGCACCTGGCCTTGCGCGTTCGGAATGCACGCCGCGAGCGCCGCCATGAGCACTACGACGAGCGCGGCGCACATCAGCGCAAGCATCAGCATAGCGAGCGGGATCGAGGGGGGCCGCGGCGCGCGCGGCACGCCGAGCTTGGCCTCGAGGTCCGCGATCCGCCGCATCGCGGATGCTGGCGTCTGGAGCATGGCGAGATAGACGAGTGCCAACGCGAGCACCCCATGCACTCCGATCACGGTGAAATCCGGACCGCCCGCGTGGAGCCATCCCGAGATACCGCCGGCGAGCGTGCCGCCGAAAAGAGTCACCCAGCCCTTGACGTCCTTGGGGAACATGGGCGGAGCGTGCTCGGCGCCCGGCGCCGGCGCTGTCATAAAAAAACGCGCCTACTTCGCGAGGTGTCCCCAGAGAAATCCGAGGGCTGCGATCAGCAATGCCGCAACGACGGCGCGCGCGATCGAGATGGCGCTCTTCTCGAGGTTGAGCCATCGATTCGCGTACTGCTCGACCTGCTTCGTGTGGACGACGTCGACGGCGATCGCTCGCACATGTTCACTGGGCGTGCCCGGCTTCGGCGGCCGTTCCTGCCCGTGATCGGTGATCTCGTCGACCTCCTCCGCGAGCTTTCGACTTGCCTCGACGGCGGTCGTGACGGCGCGCGCGATCTCGGGGATCGTCGCCACCTTTTCGCGCATTTGCTCGACCGTGGCGTCCGACACACCGAGTGCGGACGCGAGGTGCGAAACCTGTCCTTCGAGCCGTCCCACCGTGAGATTCAGCCGTGCAATGTCCGAGGTGATCCGCTCTTGCGTCGTCTCGATCCGCTGCGCTGTCGTCTCGAGCCTCGTCGCCGCGTTCGATGCTCGCTGGCACGTGGCGTCGCTGACGGCGACAATGGCTTGCATGCGGTCGTTCGTCTCGCGCAGCTTCTCTAGCTCCTGAGGCTGGGTCTGAAGAACGAAGAGGAGCGCGTCGGCGTACGCGCGCGCCATCTGATCGGGCGTGGCGTTGGGTGGGAGCCGTCGCAAGAGCGGCGAGGCAGAAGGGATCGGGCGAGTAGGGTCGGCCATCAGAACGGCGAACTCGTGGTGGAGATTGAAGCGCCCAACGGGTCGAACAGAACACCCCCATGCGAGTCGATGTTGGCGCCGCTCACCGTGATCCCGCACGTGAGAGCCGGGCTCGCCGCGTTGCTCGCCGAGCACGCCGTGGATTGGCCGTTGATCCGAACGTTCGTGACAAGCAACGAAGGCGCGGCCGTCGCGGCGGAGATGGCAAGCACGCCAGGCGGCGCCACCGACACTGTCCCGGGCCCCCAGATGTACGGGATGGCCTGCCCCGGATAATGCGCGGCGATCGATGTGCCCGTGACTCCAAGTGTCGCGGTCGAATCGACGTATACGTCGTTGTCCTGACCATTGACGTTCATCGCGCCGGACCCGCCGAGGATGACTCCAGCCTCGAGCGTCATCGAGATGCCAGTCACGAACCCCTGGCGCAGAATGCCCGCCTTGAAGGCCGCCTGATTGAAGAAGAACTGCGCCGTGTCGGGCTCGATGGGCAGTTCGGCATCGACATTGATGGCAAAGTTTGGATTGCCGCTTATAGCCGATGAGAGCGAGAGGTACCGTCCGAGGCTCGACTCGATGATGGCGGCCCCAGCGCCCAGTCGCATCGCACCTGCAGTCGTCGCCGGAGCGACCGCGACGTGCTGGAGATACACCCCGTTGATCGCACCGCTCGCGAAGTCCGCGATCGAGCTCGAGAGCCGCACGATGGGCGCCGAGGCAAACGTCGCGACCGTGAACGCGTCGCCGTTGGCCCATGTATCCGATTCGCCCGGGTCGGTCCCGTTCCACGGGATGCTCTGCGCTGGAAGCGGCTGCGAGAGGCTCCACGCGTTCGCGCCAAGGCTCTTGTGGGTCCAGGCGCACGAGCCGCGCGTCGAGTTGCATACCCACTCGTCGGCCGCCGTGCCTGCGCATAGCGTTGCGTTGAGCAGCTGTTGCGTCGACCGGCTCTTCGCTACGACCCCGGATAGTGTCCCGGTACATACCGTCGTCGCCGTGCCGACCAGCGCGGCGGTCGACCCGAGTTCGAGTTGCGGATCCCAGGCTACGCTATCCGATGCGGCCAGGTTGCTCAGCAGCGTGACGGTCGTCGATTGACGCAGGCGCGGCGCTGTCGTTCCCCAGCGAGCCGTTATCTCACCCCACGTCGCGCATGGTCCAATGCCTCCGGAATCCCCGCACGTTGAGCTCGTGCACGTGTTGGAGTCTGCCGCGCATCCCATCCTATT
>DASYXE010000374.1:0-6817 GCA_035935375.1 Gemmatimonadaceae bacterium
GTCGAACGCGAGGCGCGCGCGGTGGCAGAGCAGGGCATCACCGAAATCACGCTCCTTGGACAAACGGTCAACTCGTACCACGACGGCGCGCATGATTTCGCGGATCTCTTGCGGTGCGTTGGGCAAGTTCCGGGCATTCGCCGGCTCCGGTTCACGAGCCCGCACCCCAACGACTTTACCAACCGGGCCATCGCGGCGATGGCCGAAACGGCGTCGGTGTGCGAGCACGTCCACCTGCCCATGCAGTCGGGCTCCTCGCGCACACTCAAGCGCATGCTCCGCCGCTACACGCGCGAAACGTATTTCGAGTGCGTGGCGCGCATCCGTGAGGCCATCCCCGGCGTCGCGCTCACCACGGACATCATCGTCGGCTTCCCAGGCGAAACGGACGATGAATTCGAGGAGACGTTGAGCGCCGTGCGCGAAGTCGGCTTCGACGATGCCTTCACGTTCCGCTTTTCGCTGCGCGACGGAACGCCGGCTACGCGACTGCCCGCGCACCTCACGGTGCCCGATAACGTGGCCGCCGATCGCCTCGACCGTCTCGTCGCAACGGTGCGTGATGGCACGCGCACCCGCAATCTTTCAATGTTAGGCACGCGGCACGAAGTGCTCATCGAGAAAGCCGCGCGCCGCGGCGGACTCTTGCAGGGCCGTACGCGCCACCATCGCACGGTGCTGGTGCCGGGCGACGAATCGCTCATCGGCCGCTACCTCACGGTGCAGCTCACCGGGACCACCGGCTCGACGTTCACGGGTACGGTCGCATCCGCGGGCACGTCGCTCCCGCTCGCGGGATGAAGAATCTTCTCGAGGGCACCGTCGTCGCGCTCTACGACGAGCTCCGCGCGCAGAATCCCGAGCTGTGCAGCTGCGACAACTGCCGCACGGACGTGGTCGCGTTCGCCCTCAATGCCGCTCGCCCGCGCTACAGCGGCGGCACCGACGTCGGCCAGGCGCTTATTTCGGTCGATCTTCAACGCGACCAAACGCGCGCCGCCCTCGCCGTGATCGTGCTCGACGCCATGCAGCGCGTCGCAGCGAACCCGAGACACAAAGCCTAGGGAAGCGCGCCGCCTGGCGGCGGCGCTGGGGGAAGGGGGAAGCGGCGGCCTATGCCTGCCTGCGGGAAGAGGGCGCTCTTACAGCTCACTCGCGCTCCATTCGCGCGCGGTGTGTTGGCGACTGCCCCCTTCCCGCCGGCCGGTCCCTGCCGGCCGCTTCCCCCAGCGCAGCGCTTCCCTCAGCGCCGCCGTTAGGCGGCGCGCTTCGCCGCACCAGATGCCCCTCATTACCACCGCCGTGCTCTGCTACTGCGCCGGTCTGCTGGCCGGCTTCGCCGGCTACTTATTGGTGGCCGTGGCGAGCGTCATCGTCGCCCTGATCGTTGCGGTCGTTAGACAGGACCTGCGGTTGGCGGCGCTGGGCGCGATCGTGGCGGCCGGCGCGCTGATCGCGGCGGCGGACGACGACAGCGAGCGGCGATGCCGGGGCACCGCGGCGGGCGCCGGTGAATGGGTCGCCCTACTGGACGCGGCGGCTGCACCCGGTGCCTTCGTGGCGGCATCCGTGCACGCACACGGCTGCGCGGTGCGCGCCTCGATCGCGGTCGAGCACGGCGCCGCACCGGCCGGGGCACGCGCGATCGTGCGCGGTGAGGGCGTTGCGTCCAAGCGCGGCATCCGAATCCAACACGCAACCGTGCGACGCGCCGCCGGCGGCTCGCGACTGGTCGCCTGGCGCGACGGCGTGGGCCGGCGCATCGACGCCATTTTCGGCGCCGACGCGCCCCTCGTCCGCGCGCTCGTGATCAACGACACTCGTTCGCTCGACCCCGCCGTGCGAGATAAATTCGCGGCGTCGGGCATCGTCCACATGCTCGCCATCTCCGGGCTGCATGTGGCCATCATCGCGGCGATGCTCGAGGTGACCTTCGTCGCCCTGCGCCTGCCGCTCGCGGCGGCGCTCGTCGCAACGGTCGTCGTCACCGCGCTCTACGTCGCCCTCATCGGCGCGCCGCCCGCGGCCGTGCGATCCGGCGCGATGCTCGGCGTCGTCTCGGCGTCGCGCCTCCTGCAGCGGCCGACGTCGCCGTGGGCGTCGCTCGCCATCGGCGCCGCCGTTCCGTTAGTCAGCGCGCGTACGGTGCTCGACGTGGGCTGGCAGCTCAGCGTGTTGGGCATTGCGAGCCTCGTCGCGAGCGCCCACCTCGCGCGGCGCTGGATCGCGCCCCGCTGGGACGGGTGGCGCGCGAGCCTCGCCGCGGGCGCGCTCACGTCGGTGGTCGCATGCATCGTCACCGGCCCCATCGTCGCCTGGACGTTCGGCCGCGTCAGCCTCGTCGCGCCGCTCGCCAACCTCGCCGCGGCGCCCGTGATCGCCGTCCTGCAACCGACGCTGTTTCTGGCGACGCTGCTCGCGCCGGTTCCCTCGATCGGCCGATTTCTCGCCGACGCGGCGCACCCGATGCTCGTCGTGTTCAACGGCGTGGCGAGCGTCGGCGCAAGCGTGCCATACGCGGCGATCACCGTCGCGCCAACCGCCATCGGTGCCGCGTGCGCTGGACTCGCATCGCTCGCGCTCCTCGTCGCGTGCGTGAGCCACTATCCGGTTCGTCCGCTCCTCGCATCGCTCGCCGCCCTCGGATGCTCGGTGTGGATCCCGCTCGCGCCCGGCGCCGCGCACGACGTCGAGATGCACATGATCGACGTTGGGCAAGGCGATGCGATCGCATTCCGCACGCCGCACGACCACTGGCTGCTCTTCGACGCCGGCCGCTCGTGGCTCGGCGGCGACGAGGGCAGGTCGACCGTGATTCCATATCTGCGACGACGCGGCGGAGACGTGAGCGTCTTCGTGTTGTCGCACCCGCATTCGGATCACGCGGGCGGCGCGGCGAGCGTCATGCGCGCGCTGCACCCCGAGCGCTACTGGGACGGTGCGTACGTCGGCACGAGCGAGACGTATCGCGAATCGCTCACCGCGGCGCGCGACGCCGGCGTGCGATGGCACCGCGCACGGCCCGGCGATTCGTTGGTCGTCGATGGTGTCGTCGTCAACGTGCTCGCGCCGGATTCCGTGTGGATGTCGCACCTCGATGCACCCAACGAAGCGAGCGTCGTCGCATTCGTGCGATACGGCACCGTGCGCTTTCTCCTCATGGGCGACGCCGAGCGCGGCGAGGAGCAATGGCTGCTCGAGCACACCGATTCGTTGCACGCCGACGTGCTCAAGGTCGGTCATCACGGAAGCAGCACGAGCAGCACGCCGGAGTTTCTCGACGCCGTGTCACCTCGACTCGCGCTCGTGTCGGTGGGCGCCGGCAATTCGTATGGGCACCCGAGCGCGAACGTCATGCTGGCGTTGGCCGAGCGACGAGCGCTGGTGCTGAGGACCGATCGGGAGGGTACCATTGTGGTCCATACCGATGGATCATCCATCGAGGTCGAAGAGGAGGGTGACCGTTGGGCGTTGTCGAACAGGCACTGACTGCAATCGTAGGACGGTCCGCACCGTTGCCGGCCGCGCTCGTCGCGCGCTATCCCGAGCTCGCCGCCATTCGCTTGCGAATGGGCGGGCTTCCGCCACGTGTAGCAGGCTGGTTCCTGGGGCGTCGCACCGCCGCGGCGATCACGCTATGGGACACGGTCTTCGCCGCGCCGGACGTCCTGCTCGACGCGGAACTACTCTTGCACGAACTGGCGCATGTGCACCAGTTTCATGGCAGTTCCGCGTTCCCATTGCTGTACCTCTGGGAGAGTCTCCGTCGCGGGTATCACGACAACCAGTACGAGGCTCAAGCCCGCAGTTTTGCGGCGCATCGCGTCCGCGATTCCCGCTCTGACCCGCCGAGAGGAGAGGTGTAACGTGGTCCAACACACGCCGACGTCGGTCGTCACGATCGAGCGGTTCATCATCGAGCAGGAGCGACTGCACCCGGAGGCGACGGGTGAGCTGTCGGGCATCCTGTACGATCTCGCGCTCGCGGCCAAGATGATCGCGACCAAGGTCCGCATGGCGGGGTTGGCGGACATCCTCGGCGCCACCGACATGACGAACGTGCAGGGCGAGGTCCAGCAGAAGTTGGACGTGCTGGCCAACGAGATCATCGTGAAGGCGATGGACCACGGCGGCCGGTTGTGCGGGATGGCGTCGGAGGAAGAGCCGGACATCATTCAGATTCCGGAAGGCTTCAAGTGCGGGAAGTACGTCTTGCTGTTCGACCCGCTCGACGGCTCGTCGAACATCGACGTCAATGTACCCGTGGGCACCATCTTCTCGGTGGTTCGCAAGATCACGCGCGGCACGCGCGCGGAGATGGAGGATCTACTGCAGCCGGGTCGTCGGCAGGTGGCGGCGGGCTACGTGATTTACGGCTCGAGCACCATGCTGGTCTATACCACGGGGCAGGGCGTGCACGGCTTCACGCTCGATCCATCGATCGGCGAGTTCCTGCTCTCGCACCCCAACATTCGCATCCCGAAAACGGCGCGCTATTTGTCGGTGAACGATTCGTACGAGCAGCACTGGGACGACCACGTGCGCGCGCTCATGCGCCGGTACCGCGGATTGGAGGGCGACCACAAGGCGCTCAACGTCCGCTACGTGGGCAGCCTGGTGGCCGACTTTCACCGCAATCTGTTAGGCGGGGGCGTGTTCTGTTATCCGGCCAACGCACGCAGTCCGCGCGGCAAGCTCCGGCTCCTCTACGAGTGCAATCCCCTGGCGTTCGTGGCCGAGCAGGCGGGCGGCGCGGCGACGGACGGGACGGGGCGCATCATGGACATTTCGCCGAGCGAGCTGCACCAGCGGTCGCCGTTGTACATGGGCAGCCGCGAGGAAGTGGAGCTGGCGAGCGAGATGCTGGGGGGCGTGGCCAGCGCCGTCTAACTGAGTTAGGTCGACGTCCCGCCACATGGCATCGCCCGTTCCCGATCGCGCCACGCCGTCCGGCATCCCCGTGGCGCCCGTGTACCATCCGGGCGATGCGTCCCTCGACTACGCCACGGACCTGGGCGAGCCGGGCGCGTATCCGTTCACGCGCGGCGTGCAGGCCGCGATGTACCGGTCGCGCCTGTGGACCATGCGGCAATACGCGGGATTCGGCACGGCGGATGAGACCAACCGGCGATTCAAGCTGCTGCTCGAGGCCGGGCAGACCGGACTCTCGGTGGCGTTCGACCTCCCCACGCAGATGGGCTTCGATTCGGATTCGCCGCGTGCGTTAGGCGAAGTGGGGCGCGTCGGCGTGGCGATCGACACCGTGGATGACATGCACCGGCTGTTGGCCGACCTGCCGTTGGACAAGGTCTCGACGTCGATGACCATCAACGCGACGGCGGCAACGCTGCTCGCGATGTACCTCGTGGTGGCCGAGGAGCGCGGCGTGCCGTGGACCGCGGTGAGCGGGACGATCCAGAACGACATTCTGAAGGAGTACATCGCGCGCGGCACGTACATCTATCCGCCGGGTCCGAGTCTCGCGCTGATCACGGAGCTGTTTGCCTTCTGCGCCGCGCAAGTGCCGCAGTGGAATCCGATTTCCATTTCGGGTTACCACATTCGCGAAGCCGGGTCGACGGCGGTGCAGGAGTTGGCGTTCACGTTTGCGAACACGGTGGAGTATGTGTCGCGGGCGGTGAAGGCCGGGCTGGCCGTGGACCGTTTCGCGCCGCGATTGTCGTTCTTTTTTGCGGCGCACAGCGACTTGTTCGAGGAGGCGGCGAAGTTTCGCGCGGCGCGGCGGATGTATGCGCGGATCATGCGGAAGCGATTTGGCGCCTCGGATGCCAGTGCGCGATTGCGGTTTCACACGCAGACGGGCGGGGTGACGCTGACGGCGCAGCAGCCGCTCAACAACGTGGTGCGGGTAGCGGTGCAGACGATGGCGGCCGTGTTGGGCGGGACGCAGTCGCTCCATACCAATGGGTATGACGAGGCGCTGGCGTTGCCGACGGCCGAGGCGGCGACGCTGGCGTTGCGCACGCAGCAGATCGTGGCGTACGAGTCCGGGGCGACGGCGACGGTGGATCCGCTCGCCGGCAGCTACTACGTCGAGCGCCTGACGGACGAGCTCGAGGAGCGGGCGGAGGCGCTGCTCGAGACCGCGGATGAGATGGGTGGGGCGGCGCAGGCGATTGCGCGCGGGTTTTTCCAGGACGAGATCGCGAAGAGCGCGTACGCACTCCAGTTGCGGATCGAGCGCGGAGAATCCGTGATCGTCGGCGTGAACAAGTTCACGGACGGCCAGGAGCCGCCGGTGGTGCCGGCGCCGGACTACTCGGCGCTCGAGCGGGAGCAGGTGGAGCGACTGCGCGCGGCGCGCGCGGGGCGCGACGACGCGGCGGTCAGGCGGGCGTTAGGCGAACTGCGCGAGGCGGCAGCGGACGTAAACGGCGCGTTCGCGTCGCCGGTGATGCCTCGCATCGTTGCCGCCGTGAGGGCGCGCGTGACGCTGGGCGAAATCGCCGAGGGACTGTCGTCGGTGTGGGGACTGTACCGACCAGGCTAACGCTCTCGAATCAGTGCGGGTCGGTCCTGATCCGGCTGAAGTGATAGATCGGCGTGAAGCGCGGGGTCACGTCGTACGTCAGTGTCAGCGACGTGTCGCTGATCGCGCCCACGTCGTCCGGTATGCAAGTGCCGCGACAGCCGGGGAGGGCGAGTCTGATGCTGTCACCATGGATTTCGTACTCGACCTGCGCCGCAATCGTCGAATCGCCGCCGGTACCAGCGTCGGTCGGCGCGCGCGCGAACCACGTGGCTCGTCCGTCGAACCGGAGAGTCAACGACGCGCTTTGAACCACGCTACTGATTC
>DASYXE010000375.1:0-5968 GCA_035935375.1 Gemmatimonadaceae bacterium
TCCCGCGTGCTTCGGCATGCCGCACCCATCATCGGCGACATCGAGCTCCACCGCGCCGGCGCGCTGACGAATCGTCACGCCCACCGTGCGCGCGTCTGCGTGCTTGAGCGCGTTCGTGATCAACTCGTTCAGTACGATCGCGACTGCGCTCGCCCTCCGGGCAGGGAGCGTCGCGCCGCCGTTCACGTCGCAGCGCACGCGATCGCCGGCGCCGAACACATCGAGCGCGCCGTTCGCGACCGCTCGTGCGAGCGACGCGAGCTCCACTTCACTCGCGTGCGGCAACAGGGAATCTTGCAACGCCGCCATGCTGCGCAGCCGAGCGATCGCAACGTCGAGCGCTTCGGACAGTTGGCGCGGCGGCACGCGGTGCCGCTCCAACACCAGCAGGGCCTGAATCGCCGCGAGATTGTTGCGCACGCGATGCTGCAGCTCGCGCAGCAACAGCGCCGTTGCCTCGGCGTCGCGTCGCGCACGCTCGTACAGGCGGCCGTTTTCTGCCGCCAGCTCGGCCAGCGTCGCGCTCAATCGCACCATCTCGCGCTCGGCGTGCCGGATGCGCACGAGCTCTTCCACGCGGTCCGCGACCTCGGCCGCCGGCGTCGACGCGCGCAGCCACACGTCCGGCGCCGCACCGTTAGGCCTGTCCCGCGGCGCCGCCGCCAGCGCGACGATCGGCAAGAGCGGCATCTGAAACCGGGCCTTGAGCCGGTGCGCGATCGGAAGCACAATTGGACCAGCAGCGGCGACGATCACGGCTTCCACGTGTTCGTCCACGGAGTCCACCGCGTCGGCCGTGGAGACATGCGCGACGCGAAAGTCCAGTCGCCCGAGCGCCCGCGCCAATGCGCGCGTCGCCGCTGCGGCACGCGTGTGCGGTTTGGGCGGAGCCACGATGACGATGCGCGGATCGGACATGTCTCAACTCCGTATTCGACCGCGAGCACCGGGAAGATCGGACTCACGGGACTCGAGGGTCCGTGTCTTGCAGGCTCCGCGTCAACTCAAGATGACACGACGGAGCCATCATTGCCATCACCGCTACGAATCTTGATCGCCGAGGATGAGAGCGTTACGGCGCTAGGGCTCGAACAAGACCTGCGCTCCCTCGGCCACAGCGTGATCGGCATTGCCGCCGATGGTGTAACGGCGGTGTCGATGGCGCGCACCTTGAGCCCCGATCTCGTGCTGCTCGACGTCCGAATGCCGCACCTAACGGGCTTGGAAGCGGCGGAACGCATTCACCGCGACCGTCCGGTGCCGATCATCATCGTCACCGCGTACAGCGACGCCGAGACATTGGGACAGGCGTCCGCGCTACCAGTGTTTCATTACTTGGTCAAGCCGGTAACGGCTGCCCAACTGAGCGCCGCGATCGCGATCGCCGAGGCGCGTCACGAAGAATGGATGAAGCAGCGACACGAGTCGGACGATCTGCGCAAACGGCTCGAGGATCGCAAAGTCATTGAGCGTGCTAAGGGAATTCTCATGGAGCGCGACTCGATCAGCGAAAGCGCCGCGTACAAAGTGCTGCAGCGCACGAGTCAGAGTCGCAACATGACGATGGCGGAGTTGTCGCGCAGCTTGCTCGCCGCGGAAGAATTGATCCGGCCGCCGTCGAGCGGGTCGTCGACTCCCGCGCGCACCGAGTCGCGTCGCGATGCGACGCGCGAGCCGCCGCGTCGCGAAAGCCCCTGAAGGCGTTCGGCAAGCCGTTGCCGGTGGCGCGGTGCCGGTCTAGCTTGCGCGCACCTGACCAACGGAGGAACTGCTCCGATGTCTGCACCAACTTCATCCGCCGCGACGCGCTCCAGCCCGGCAGTCGGCGACGTCGCTCCCGACTTCACCGCTGACTCGACGGCCGGGTCCCCGGTTTCGCTGTCGTCGTTTCGCGGCAAGCGACGCGTGCTCATTGCGTTTTTCCCGCTCGCGTTCACGAGCACGTGCACAGCTGAGCTCTGCGATTTGAGCGACGACTTCGATCAATTCACGGACAACGATGTGGTGGTGCTGCCGATCAGCGTCGACTCCGTGCCCACGCTGCGCGAGTTCAAGGCGAAGCACAACATGCGCGTGGACCTGTTGAGCGACTTCAAGCGCGACATCTCCCGTGCGTACGGCGTGTTGATTCCCGACCGGTTCTACGCGAACCGCGCCTACTTCCTGGTCGGGACCGACGGCCGTATCGCGTGGCGGCACATCGAGGACTCGCCCGGGCACAAGCGAACCAACGACGAAATCCTAACGCAAATCGCCGCCACGGCCTGAGCCGCGGCGGCGATGTGGTGCACGACACCGGCGGGAGGCTACCGGCGCGATTCGTTAGGCGCTTGCTCCGATCCGCTCGCCGCCATGCGGTCGCCGGAGGCGGCCGGGCTCGCGGCGTGCGAGCTCCGTGTGAGGGGCTCGCGGGACGGCGCCGACGCCGCATCCTTCTCCGTCTGACCCGCGATCTGAATCTTCCGCGGCTGCGGCAGCGCAGCCTTCGGGATGTCGACCGTCAACACACCATCGTGGAACGACGCTTTGATCTGCGACTCGTCCACGCCGGCCGGCAGCTGGAACGACCGGAAGAACGAGCCATAGCTACGCTCGACCATGTGATACCGGCCCCTCTCCTCGTTCGTGCGCTCTGACCGTTTCTCGCCCGTAATCGAGAGCACGCCGTTCTCTACATCCACTTCGACGTTCTCCGGCTTGATGCCCGGCAGCTCGACGTCGATAGCCAACGACTTGTCGGTTTCGCGGACATCCACTGCGGGAGTCCAGCGAGTGTTTGCAGCGCCAGCCATGTCGTCGAAAACCCGGTCGATCTCACGGCGGAGTCCGAACAACGGCCGCATCTCGCCGCCGAAGAACGGAATAAGTGAGCTTCCACGGTATGCCATAGACAAATCTCCTGATTCGAGTTAGCGGCGACGCCCAAGGGCAACCGTCGTACCGGAATTTCTTGCCGAATTTGACCGATTTCGCTGCCTGGCTGACAGACAACTGTCGAATTCGCAGCCGGATGGGCGCTGAGAATTCTTCGGTCATCTTGTCCGGGGACGGGTCTGTACCTTAGGTTAGAGGGTCCCGCCTATTCGAGGATCCGTGCCTCGTCAGTCGCGTGTGGCGCCGTCGGATGCTCTAGTCGATAGCTCATGCAGTGAACTTCTGCTTCTGATTGCCTCGCTCGCCGAGCGACTGGCGACGGGAGCAGCGGCTTCGGCGCTCGCCGATCCTCTGGATGAGCTGCTCGAAACGCTGCGCGCCGGTCTCGATCTCGATGAGTGCTCACTGTGGCGAGTATCTGCCGACTCGGCCGAGGACGGGGCCGAGCGACTCGCGCGCGCGATCGGCGGCACCATAGAGGTGACAGCCGATCAGCTGCCCGCACCATACGGCCAACGGAACGGGCACGCCGACGCGATCGTGCTCACACCACTCGCGGCATCGGATGGCGACGGAACAGGCGGCACGCTGGTGACTATCCGTCGCACACCGATCTCGGCGCTCGAGCGGACCGTGCTCACGACCGCCGGATTTCTTGTCGGGTCTGCGCTTGCGGCCGATGAGAGCGCGCGTCGCGCCGCGGAAGCCGTGGTGGAGCGGACGCGCCAGATCGACGAGCAGCGGCGGTTCATCGAGCGCATCGTCGACTCGTTGCCGGTCGGACTCTACGTGGTCGACCGCGAGTATCGCGTGCACGCGTGGAACCGGAAGCGCGAGACCGGGCTGCAGGGCGTGCTGCGCGAGGAAGCGTTAGGCAGGACGATCTTCGAGATCTTGCGGCGCCAACCCGCCGACATGCTGCGCCAGGAGTTCGACGAGGTCTTCCGCACCGGCGCGATGACGCAGTTCGAGATGCCGTCGAACGCGGCGGGCGAGCTGCGGACGTACCGCGTGTCGAAGATTCCGATGCGCATCAACGACGCGGCGGTGACGCACGTGATCACCATCGGCGAGGACATCACCGAATGGAAGCGCGCCCACGAACGGGTGGCCGAGGCGCAGCGGTTGGCTGCGTTAGGCCAGTTGTCGGCGGGCGTGATGCACGAGATCAACAACCCGCTGGCCACGATCGCCGCCTGCGCCGAGAGCCTGGCGCTGCAGTTGAGCGAAAGCGGCGTCCCCGAACCGCTGCGCGACGCCATCGCCGAATACACGCACATCATCGACCACGAGGTCCACCGCAGCAAACGCATCGTGGACGGGCTGCTCGACTTCAGCCGGCCGCGCGGCGACGCGCGCGAGCCCGTCGATCCGAACGACGTCGTGGAGCACACCCTGTTCCTGCTCAAGCATCACCCGCGCTTCAAGCACGTGAAGGTCGAGGCCTCGCTGGACGCGGACATCGACCCGCCGGTGTACGGCAGCCGCGAGCAGTTGGCGCAGGTGCTGATGGCGCTGCTGCTCAATGCGAGCGACGCCATGGATGGCACCGGGCGCGTGGTGATCCGCAGCCGAAACGACGCGCCGGACGGCGGCGTGGTGATCGAGGTCGAAGATCAGGGGCGGGGCATTGCGGGCACAGAGTTAGGCAGATTGTTCGAGCCGTTCTATACGACCAAGTCGCCGGGCCGGGGTACCGGTCTCGGATTGTCCATCTGCTACGGCATCGTGGCCGATCACGGAGGGCGCATCGAAGTGGACAGCCAGCTCGGTGTGGGCAGCACGTTCCGCGTGCACTTGCCGGCGGGTCAGGCCAAACCGACGACGGACGGCCAGGGCAAGGAGAAGACGACATGAGAGGCGATGCACGGATCAAGGTTCTGATCGCGGAAGACGAGCCGAATCTCGGCGCGCTCCTGGAGAAGTTCTTGGCCGGCCGCGGTCACGATGTACGAACGTTCACCGACGGACGGGCGGCGCTGGATGCGCTGCGCGCCGAGGCGTTCGATGTCGCGCTGCTCGACATCGTGATGCCGGAGCTCGATGGGCTCGAGGTGCTGCGACAAGTACGCGAAGATGTCTCGCCGCCGGAGGTGATCATCATTACCGGCAACGGCACCATCGAAACGGCGATCAGCGCGATGAAGCTCGGCGCCTACGACTATCTCAGCAAGCCGTATCGCATGGCCGAGATCGAGGTGCTCGTGCGACGGGCGTGGGAGAAGCGGCAGCTGTCGATCGAGAACACGCTGCTGCAAACGCGGCTCGCGCGCGCCGATGCCGTGCCGGAAGTGGTCACGCAATACGCGCCGATGCAGGCCGTGCTGGCGCTCGTCGAGCGGGTGGCCAAGAGCGACTCGGCGGTGCTCGTGTCGGGCGAGAGCGGAACCGGCAAGGAGCTCATCGCGCACGCGCTGCACCAGCTGTCGCACCGCGCCGCCGGTCCGTTAGTCGACGTGAATTGCGCCGCGATTCCCGACGATTCACTGGAGAGCGAGCTGTTCGGCCACGAGCGCGGTGCCTTCCCCGGCGCGGTGGTGCGGAAGCTCGGCCTGTTCGAGTTGGCGTCGGGCGGCACGATCTTCATGGACGAAATCGGCGCGCTGGACCAGCGGCTCCAGGGCAAGCTGCTGCGGGCGCTCGAGCTGGGCAGTTTCTATCGCGTGGGCGGCACGCAGAAGGTGCACACCGACTTGCGGGTGGTGGCCGCCAGCAACCAGGATCTGGCGCAGCGCGTGGCCGACGGAACCTTTCGCAGCGATCTGTACTATCGCATCAATACGATCAGCATCACGCTGCCGCCGCTGCGCGAGCGGACGGTGGACGTGCCGCTGCTCGCGACTCATTTTCTGGCGCAGTTCGGCGGGTCGTCGGCACCCACGCTGGCGCCCGACGCGCTCGAGGCGATGCAGCGCTACGCGTGGCCCGGCAACGTGCGCGAGCTGCGCAACGTGATGGAGCGTGCCGTGCTGCTGGCGACGAACGGCGTCGTGCACGCCGGCGACCTTCCGTTAGGCGGGCCGGCGGCCGGCGGCCGGGCGGCCGAGCCGATGGTGCCGCTCGACGACGTCGAGCGGAAGCACATCGAATCGGT
>DASYXE010000376.1:0-3910 GCA_035935375.1 Gemmatimonadaceae bacterium
CGGCCGATCGTGGCGTCGACGTTAGGCGGCGCGATCGCCGGCAACGTCGCCGCCGGCCTGCTCACCGGCGCGGTGCTCGAGATGCTCGCCATGGAAACGCTTCCCGTCGGCGCGTCCCGATACCCCGAGTGGGGCAGCGCATCGCTGGTCGGCGGCGCGATCGCCGGATCCTATCCCGCCATGACGCCGGGCGCGATCATCGTCGGCGTGTTCGTGGGCATCGCCACCGCGTGGGCCGGCAGTTGGAGCATGTACGCGTTGCGCCGCCTGAACGGCGTGTGGGCCGAGCGCGCCTTGCCGGCCATGGAAATGGGCTCGCGCCGCGCCGTCATGGGCCTGCAATTGCGGGGCCTAACGGCCGATCTGCTGCGCGGCGCGCTGCTCACCATCATCGCGCTGTTCGTGTGGGCCCCGATCACCGACTACGCGCTCTCGCACTGGACGATCGGACGCGCGGCGTCGCACTCCGTGTTGGCCGCGGTGGCCGCCGGCGTGGCCGGCGGCGCGATCTGGCGGCAGTCGCACGGCGCGGCGGGATCGAAGTGGTACCTGCTCGCGGGGCTCGCGTTAGGCGTCATCCTGTTGGTGGCCACGTGACCGCGCCCGATCGCGCGCCCACCGCCGTCGCGCCGCCGCTCTCGTGGAGCGCGCGCGTCGCCGTGTTCACGCGCATGTTCGCCGTGCAGGGCTCGTGGAATTACGAGCTCATGTTGGGTCCGGGCATCGGATTCTGCGCCGAGCCGGCGCTGCGCGAGCTGCCCGGCGGGCCCGATGGCGAGGCGTATCGACAGGCGCTGGCGCGCGAGACGCGATACTTCAACGCGCATCCGTACTTCGCCGCCGTGGCGATCGGCGCGCTCGTGCGCGCCGAGCTCGAGGGCAGGCCAGCGGCGCAGATCGAACGCTTTCGCACCGCGATGTGCGGCCCGTTGGGCAGCCTCGGCGACCGACTCGTGTGGGCGGGTTGGCTCCCGTTCTGTTCACTCGTCGCGCTGCTCGCGTTCGGGTTGCACGCGTCGCCCGTCGTCATCGTGGTTCTCTTCCTCGTGCTCTACAATGTCGGACATATTGCGCTCAGGGCCTGGGGCGTGGCCACGGGCTGGCGCAGCGGTCTCCGCGTCGCCGCATCGCTCGGCGCACCGATGCTGCAGCGCGGGCCGCAGTATTTGGCGCGCGTGGTGCTGTTCCTCGCGGGTCTCGCGCTGCCGTTAGCCATTGCCCGTGTCATTGGGCGGCGCGGGCTCGAGATCACGTCGCACGATTGGCAGATCGCGCTGCCCGGCGCCGCGCTGCTCGCGATGGCGCTCGCCGTGCTCCTCGTCCGTCTGCCCGCGCGCGTGGAAGGGTGGCGCGCGGCACTCGCGGTGCTCGCCGTACTGATCCTCACTTCGATCGCCAGATGATCATGGAACGCTCGGTCAAGATCGTGAACAAGAACGGTTTGCACGCGCGTCCCGCCGCGGAGCTCGTGAAGACCGCGTCCCGCTTCCAGAGCGAGATCACGATGGTTCGCGACGATCTCGAGGTGAACGGCAAGAGCATCATGGGGGTGATGATGCTGGCGGCCGAGTGCGGAGCCGAGTTGCTCGTGCGGGCCGACGGCCCCGACGCGGAGCAGGCGGTGACCGCGATCGCGGATTTGGTCGCGCGCAAATTCGGAGAGAGCTGAAGGGCGGACAGGCTCGGACACAGCCGGACGATGCCGGAGATGAGAGCCGATAAGCCGAGACAAAGCTGGACAAACGCGGAGTTTTCTGATGAGTTCTTATGAGAGGGGCACGGAGTTCTTGAAAACAGAAACCAGCCTGGCGCGTCCGGTCCTATCCGGAGTTGTCGGCTCTCAAGTCCGGTGTTGTCCGGCTTTGTCCGGGTTTGTCCGCTCTCCGGACTTGTCCGGCCGTGTCCGGCTCTGTCCGCTCTAATGCAGCTCGACGGCATCCCGGCGTCGCCCGGCATCATTCTGGGCCCCGTGCACCTGTTGTTGTGGGAGGTGCCCGAGGTGCCGCAGCGCATCATCGATGATGACGACATCGATAACGAGATCGCGCGTTTCCACGCGACGCTCGGCGCGGCGCGCGAGCGGTTGCGTCGTGTGCGAGCGCGCGCGGCGGGGCAGGCGGGGGAGGAGGAGGCGCGGATCTTCGACGCGCAGCTGTTCATCCTCGAGGACACGGAGCTCATCGGGCGTGTGGAGGGGCTCATTCGCCAGAATCTGAGCGCCGAGTCGGCGTTCGAGATCACGATGCTCGAGTGGCGGCACCATTTCGCGCGGCACGCGTCGCCGATGATGCGCGAGCGCGTGGGCGACATCACGGACGTGCAGATCCGGGTGTTGTCGCTTCTGTTAGGCCTGCCCGACCACGACCCGGTGGACTTGCCCAAGGGGGCGAACGCCATTTTGGTGACGCACGACCTGACGCCGAGCCTAACGGTGCAGCTGGATCGGGACGCGATTGCGGCGATCGCGACCGATGCCGGGACGCACGTGTCGCACGTGGCGATTCTTGCCCGTTCGTTAGGCATCCCGGCCGTGGTCGGGTTGCGGCAGGCGACGCAGAAGCTCAAGGGCGGCGAGCGCGCCATCCTCGACGGCGCCGCGGGCACACTCGTGATCGAGCCGAGCGACGAGGAGATCGCGGCGTTCCGGGAGCGGTCCCGCCGCGAGGTGGCCATGGCCGAGCAGCTCGCGGGCCTGACGGGCGTCGAGCCCATCACCCGCGACGGCGTCCGCCTAACGCTGCGGGCCAACGTCGACTTCCCGGACGAAGCCGCCGCCGCCGTCACCAGCGGCGCCGACGGTGTCGGGCTCATGCGCACCGAGTTCCTGATGGTGGGCCGCACCACGCTGCCCGACGAGGAGGAACAGTACCGCGCCTATCGCCGCGTGGTGCAGGCGTTCGCGTCGCACCCGGTGGTGATCCGCACGTTCGACATCGGCGGCGACAAGCTGCCGGTGGGCGGCTATCCCACCGAGGCCAATCCGTTCTTGGGGTGGCGCGCCATCCGCATGTGCCTCGACGAGCAGGACATCTTCCTCGTCCAACTGCGCGCGATGCTGCGCGCCGCCACGCACGGCGACCTGCGCATCATGCTGCCGCTGGTCGTGACGGTCGATGAAGTACGCCGCACGCGGGCGCTCCTCGAGCAGGCCGCCGCGGAGCTCCAGCAGCGCGGCGTGCCGTATCGTGACGATGTGCCGCTCGGCGTGATGATCGAGACGCCCGCGGCCGCCGTCGCCGCCGACACCTTCGCGGGCGATGCGTCGTTCTTCAGCATCGGGACCAACGATCTCACGCAGTATACGCTCGCCGTCGACCGCGGAAACGCGAACATTGCGAATCGGTTCACGCCGCTGCATCCGGGCGTGTTGCGGTTGATTCGCCGCACCGTGCGCACCGGCGACGAGCACGGCATCGACGTCACCGTGTGCGGCGAGATGGCGTCGCAACCGCTCATGGCCTTCGCGCTCATCGGACTCGGCGTGCGCCAGTTGAGTGTCGCGCCGCGCGCCGTGCCGCTCGTGAAGCGCCTCGTGTGCGCGATCGCTGTTGCGGATGCCAAGCGCGCCGCGGACGAGGCACTCCAAGCGCGCACCGCGCAAGATGCCCAACGCATCCTCGCGCATCATCTGACCGAGACCGCGGCAAGCGATCCGTTCCTGCGCGACGGCGGTGCGGGTGCCAGTTGAAAAACTGCAACTGCATTAGAAGGATAACGAAAGGGAAACAAAGGATAACGAAGGTGATCGTTCTGCGCGGAGGGGAAGTATAGTCGCCCAATGGGTGGTGGGGTTTTTTTGTTGTTAAAGCAAAAACACATCTCCTATCCGTTAGGCGACGCCCCCACCTCCGCGCAGGACGATCACTTTCTTTATCCTTTGTTTCCCTTTCGTTATCCTTCTAATGCAGTT
>DASYXE010000377.1:0-5362 GCA_035935375.1 Gemmatimonadaceae bacterium
GGGGCCACCTCGATGGCGGCGCGCAGCAGCGCCCGATTGTAGGACTTGGCGCGCAGGCTTCCGCACACGCCGAGCACGTGCAGCGGATTCGTCATGACTGGTCAGCGATGGCCGAAGCGATGCTCACGCCGGCAAATCTACGCGGCGTCGGGGGTCTCGATGGCGGCCCGACTCGCTCGACGCCGCGCGGCCAGCATGTAGAGTGCTCCACCGACGAGGTTGGCAGCACCGAGCGTCACGATGATGCGCGCGGCGAAGGCCCACCGGCTGACTACGCCGACGATCGGCACCACGGACAGCACCAGATACAGCAGGGTCATGAGGAAGCCGGAGATGGCGGCGATCACGAGGCCGCGCGGCGGCCGCCCGCCTAACCGCGCCCACGCCAGCACGGGCAGCGCGAACATGGCGAGATACGTGAGCGCGTAGAACGCGCCCGAGGCCGTGTCGAGCATCTGGAAGGCTTCCTGCAACCCGACACCGGTGATGCCGAACACCAGAAACGCGAAGGTGACGGCGGCCACGAACGCGATCGAGTTGACCGGCGTCCGCCACCGCGGGTGCAGCGTCGTGAACCACGATGGGAGCAGGCCATCCCAGCCGGCGACCATGGGCAGCCGCGTGTTGCCGGTGAAGAGCAGGTTCGCGTTCGCGACCGCTCGCACGAACAGCATCATCACGAGCACCGGCGCCACGATGCCCAACACACCCGATGTCCCGTACGCGAGGCGGAGCGACTGCGGGATGGGCGCGGTGAGATCGATCGCACTGCCCTGCACCAGCGAATACGTGGCACTCGTGCCGAGGATGAACATCACCGCGATGACCGGCGTGGCGACGACCACCGATCGCGAGATGCTGCGGCCGGGGTCGCGCGATTCGCCGGCCATGATGGCGACCCACTCGAACCCGCTCAGGGCACCCATGCCTAACTTGCCCAGCACGTTGGCGCTGAAGAGCGAGATCTTGGGCACGCCGGTGGCGAGGGGATGGTACGCGACGTGGACGCCGCGCGCGACGGCGACCACGGGCGCGATGATCAAGGCGGCAAAGGCGACGAGCTGCGCGAGGCCGCCGAAGTTGTGCACCCACTTCCCGACGCGCAGGCCGAACACCGACACGACGACCATCATCGCGATGAGCGCGACGCCGACCCCCAGCTGGAATCGTTCGGTGCCGGCGAGCGCGGCGGCACGCGGACCGATGGCGTAGGCGAGCGTGCTCGAGACCGCCAGGCACGTCGCGGCCAACAACACCAGCGTATACACCCACAGATTCCACGCGGTGAGGAATCCCCAGAATTCGCCGAATCCGACTTTCGTCCACTGATAGAGGCCGCCCTCGAGCGGCAGGCGCCGGCTCAAGTAGATCACGACGGCGGCCTGCGGCAGGTAGAACAGGACGATGGCGAGGAGCCAGAACGCGCTCTGCGATTCGCCTAACCGTGCGGCGACGCCGACCCACGAGGAGCCGACGACGTACAGCAGCTGCGTGAGCACGAGGTCACGCAGCGCCAGGGGGCGCCGGAGTGCCGCGCTCTGCGCTTCGACCGTGGCGAGGGATCGGCTCACCGCGCCGAATTGACGCACTCGGCGCGCCGATGGCAAGCACCAGGCGCGCCGGCTCGGCTCACCGAGTCGTCGCGGTGCTCACGGTTCGGCCGGCGCGCCGGTCACGACGCGGCGCCGTCCAACGGTGGCGTAGAAGACGGGAATCCCGAGCACGACGCCGCCTAACACAGCAAGCGTCGACCAGCGGCTGTCGGGCGCGGCGATGGCGTTCACGAGCAGATAGATCGTGGCCAGGATGAACAACGCGGGGACGACCGGATAGCCGGGGACGCGGAAGGGCGGATCGTAATCGGCGCGCCGGCGCAGCACGAACACGGCGCCGACGCCTAACGCAAGGAAGGGCACGATCGCGATCACGAACGCGTCGGCCAGCTGCTGGAAGTCGCGCACCAGCACGAAGATGATGCCAAGCATGGCGCACAGCGCGATCGACACGTACGGCGTGTGATAGCGCGGGTGCACGCTCGCGACCTTGCGCACGAACAGCCCGTCGTCGGCCATCGCGAAAAAGATGCGCGGCGCCGTGAGAATGGATCCGTTGAGCGTGCCGAACGCCGACAGCATGACGGTGACCGCCACGAATACCACGCCCGCCGGCCCAACGACCCGCGCCGCCACATCGGCCGCAACGAGCGGCGAGCTCGCGATCTGATCGACCGGCAACACCGCGAGGTACGCCAGGTTCGCCAGCGCGTAGATGGCGATAACCGCGAGCGTGCCGATGATGATGCCGCGTGGAAGATTCTGGCGCGGATCCCGCACTTCGCCGGCGACGAACGTCACGTCCTCCCAGCCGTCGTACGCCCAGAGCACGGACACGAGCGCCAGGCCGAACGCCGACACGCTGATGCTGCCGCTCGGAAACGCGGGCGTGAAGTGGCCGCCGGTGTGCGGCAAGCCGAGCGCCAGCGCGAGCAAGACGATGAAGAGCAGGCCGCCGTACTTGGCGAATGTCGTCAGGTTCTGCACGAGCGAGCCCCAACGCAGGCCCACGTAGTTGAACGTCGCCGTAACGGCGATCGCTACGGCGGCGATGTAGTGCACATAGGCGTCGTAGGGCGCAACGGCGGGATTGTGTCCGAGCACGCGCAGCAGATATTCGGCGAAGGTGGTCGAGATGGCGCCGAGCGCGGCCGCGCGAATGATCGCAAGCTCCGCCCAACCGAAGAGAAAGGCGGGCAGGCGTCCCCAGGCCTCACGCAGGAACACGTAAATGCCGCCCGTGGCCGGCATCGCGCCCGCGATCTCGGCCAATGTGAGCGCGCCACAAAGCGCGAAGCATCCGCCGGTGACCCACACGAGAAGGAGTGGGAGCGGCCCGGGAAGCTTCTGCGCGATGCCCGCGGGCGATCGAAAGATGCCCGATCCGATCGTGGATCCCACGAGGACGGCGATGGTGCTGAGCAGTCCGAGCTGCCGGCGGAGCGACATGACGACCTTGGAAACGGGGGAAAAGCAGAACGGGCGACTACGATCATGCGCTTGGCGGCGCACATGGTCCGCGGGTTGCTTCCGCAGTTCGCTACGGCGATTTTACGGTGTTTCGTCTCCAAAATTCAATCCCGTTGCGTCTCAACTTATTCTGGCTCGCCGTGGTGTGCTGCGTGGTCGCGCAGATCGAAATTCTGCGCTCCGCACTCAAGACCCCGCCCGCGAGCGATAGTTCGGTTCCGGCACCGGCGCGGTGGAGCGAGGTACTGTGGACGCTCGTGCCCGCGATCGGGCTGGCAGTCGTGCTGGTGTTCACATGGCACGCCGTCGCAGCGCATCGACAAGCGGACGCGAGGCGGCCTTCCCAGAGCTCCGCAGTCGTCGTCGAGCACGCATCGTGAGTCCAATCCGATGAGAGCGCCGTTGCGACGGCTGTCTTACGCGGCGCTGGCGGTTGCAGTCGCGCAGATCGTGTTCGGCGCCATCGTCCGTATCAGCGGCTCGGGAATGGGGTGCGGCAACCACTGGCCCAAGTGCTACGGGCGCTGGTTCCCGCCGTTCGACCAACCGACCTTGGTCATCGAATGGACGCACCGGCTCATCGCGGCGCTGCTGCTCGCGGCGCTGGTCGGTTTGGCCGCGGCGGCGTACGCGAGGCGGCGTGAGCCCGGCGTGGGCGGCAGGGGCGGCGTGTTGCGCGCGGGTCTGCTGGCGCTCGCCATGTGGCCGGCGCAAGCGCTCCTGGGCGCGATCACCGTCTGGCTCGGCAACGTCTGGTATGCGACCGCGTCGCACTGGCTCTTGGCGGCGACGCTGCTCGCGGCACTATCGGCGGCCGTGATGCGGGCCGGCGGGTTAGGCGGGGCGTGCGCGCGCTCCGAGCGCGCCTCGGCGCGGTCGGCGCGCGGTGCGATGGCCGGGGCCGCGATTGCGTTAGTCACGATCGTCGTGGGCGGTATGACGGCGACGTATCCGGGCGCCAACGTCGCGTGCTCGGGATTCCCGCTCTGCGGCGCCGGCATCGCATCGGCGGTGGTGCCGGCCGGACGTGCCATCCAGATGACGCATCGGGTGCTGGCGCTCCTGCTCACGCTGCACGTGTTCGGCCTCTTGTGGGGCGTGCGCCGGCGGCGTGAGGCACTCGTTGTCGTGCGCGCGGTCGCGATCGCGGCAGGGCTGATCGTCGCGCAGATCGGGATCGCCGCATCGATGATCGCGCTGCATTTACCGCCGGCGCTGCGCTCGCTGCACCAGAGCACCGGCGCGCTCATCTGGCTCACGCTCTTCTCGGCGGCCTATCTCGCGCGGATGGCATCGCGCGCAGCGGACGAGGTGCCGGTTCGGGGCGCGGCCGCCGGCGCACCGGCTGCGCACCACGTGCGCGCCGCCGCGGAGGCCGCGCGATGACGGGCGCGGTGGTCGCGAAGGACCACACGTCGTCGCTCGCGCGCGACCTGGTGATGCTCACCAAGCCGCGCATCATCTCGCTCCTGCTCGTGACGACGATCGCGCCGATGTACGTGGCCGGGTCACCGAGCCTGCTGCTCGTGCTCACTGTTGCGTTAGGCGGCTACCTGATGGCCGGCGGCGCCAACGCGGTGAACATGTACCTCGACCGCGACATCGACGACCGCATGGCCCGCACGCGCCTGCGCCCGTTGCCGAGCGGCCGCATGGACCCGCGCGCCGTCCTGGCGTACGGCCTCGCGTTGGCCACCGGCGCCACGGCGCTGTTCGCGTTCGCCGTCAACGTGTTGAGCGCGGCACTCGCGCTGGCCGGATTCTACTTCTACGTGTTCGTCTACACGCGCTGGCTCAAGCGCCGGACGCCGCAGAATATCGTGATCGGGGGCGCGGCCGGGGCGTTCCCTCCCCTCGTTGGTTGGGCGGCGGTTACGGGACGGGTCGATCTGGCCGCGGTGTATCTGTTCCTCATTGTCTTCTACTGGACCCCGCCGCACTTCTGGGCGCTCGCGCTGCTCAAGCAGCACGACTACGGGCGCGCGGGCGTGCCCATGGCGCCGCTCGTGTGGGGCGAGCGCGAGACGATGCGGCTCATGTTCTGGTACACGATCATTCTCATCCCCATCTCGCTGCTGCCCGCGGCGTTCGGCGCGTTCGGGCTCATCTACGCCGTGTCGGCCGCTGCGTTAGGCGCGCTGCTGCTCGCAGGCGTGGTGCGCGTGTTGCGCGTCCGACCCTGGACGAAGGCGGCGTGGGGCGTATACAAGTACTCGCTGCTGTACCTCGCGCTGCTGTTCGTCGCCATGGCGGTGGATCGCGCCGTGACGCGATGATGTCCGGCGACGATCGCACCCGCACGCCCGGGCCCGACGAACTCGGCGTCCTCGTCGCGGCCG